>JAUSPL010000421.1 GCA_030656535.1 Gemmobacter sp. | reverse complement strand
CAGCGCCTGATCCGCCATGCCGGGGGTGATCTGGTTGAAAATGCCTGCGCTGCGTTCCAGCCAGTCTTTCACCTGCGCCCCGGTCACCCGCACGGCCTGAAGGGTGTTGGGATACAGGTACAGGTCGGCCACGTTCTTGATCGCCACAGGCCCGGCGGGGACGTCGGTGTAATAGTCCGGGCCGCCGCGTCCACCCGCCTTGAAGGGCGCTGCGGCCGACAGCACCGGCAGGCCCTCGTGTTCCGTGCCCTTCATCAGCTGCGTCACATACCAGATCTGCGCCAGCGACACGATCTGCACCGACGGGTCATCGGCCACCAGCGCGAAATAGGAATGCAGCGGGGCGCTGGTCTTGCCCACTTCGGCCCGCACATAAGCCAGTGTCGCGTCGTGCGTTTCCTGCGTGGCGGCGATGGCGGGGGCAAAGTTGTCCACCAGGGGTTTGATCTTGCGGTCCTCGGTGCGCTCATAGATCGGGCGGGCCGAGGATTCAGCCCCGGCGATCCGCCACCCCGCGCCGTCACGTTCCAGCATCAGATCGATCAGGCCAAGGTGTGATCCCCAGAACCCCGCCATGGTCGCGGGCTTGCCCATCAGGGTGCCCTTGTCCATGTCGATGCCGTCGCCCGTGAAATCCTTGGACGGCCAGACCCGGTGGGCGTGGCCGGTCACAATGGCGTCTATGCCGTCGATTCCGGCCAGTTGCAGCGACGCATTTTCCATGTACTCGCCCGCGTCCCCGGTCTGGATGCCAGAATGTGACAGCGCGACGATGATCTGCGCGCCGTCCTCGCGCATCTGGGGAACCCAGGCGCGGGCGGCCTCCAGGATGTCGCGCACGGCGAATTTGCCTTCCAGATGCCCGCGGTCCCAGGCCATGATCTGTGGGGGAACAAAGCCGATGAAGCCGACCTTGATGGGGTGTTTGGCCCCGGCACCATCGGTCAGGTCCCGGTCAAGGATCACATAGGGCGGCAGGTGCAGCTTGTCCTCGCGCGGGGACGCGCCAAGGCTGTGGGCAAAGTTGGCGCAGACCACCGGAAAGCCAGCCTTGGCGTTCACAAGGTCCATGAACGGAACGCCATAGTTGAACTCGTGGTTGCCCAGAGTGCCTGCATCATAGCCCAACGCGTTCATGCCCGCGATCACGGGGTGGGTGTCGCCTTCCTTCATGCCGCGCGAATAGGCGATGAAATCCCCCATCGGGTTGCCTTGCAGATAGTCACCGTTGTCAACCGTCAGGGTGTTGGTCGCCTCGGCCCGGATCGCTGCGACGATCGATGCAGTACGGGCCAGGCCCATCGTGTCGTTGGGCTTGTCGGCATAATAGTCATAGGGATGCACGTGGCAGTGCAGGTCGGTGGTGGCCAGGATGCGCAGGTGCGCCTGACCGGCGGCGGCTCGGGCCGAATACGGGTGCAGCAGCACCAACCCCCCGGCGGCAGAAGACAAAAGGAATGAGCGGCGGGACAGGATATGCGACATGGTGGCTTCCTTTCTGGATCGCGCAACAAACGAGTGTCAGGGGCCATCTTCGCAGCCCAGTGTGACAGGATTTCGATGCCCCGGCGAAGTGCGGGGCGCAGCAAATCAACCTCAGGTTACCACGCCCGCCGATTCGCGAAAGATGAGCCGTCAAAAACGTTGGGCTGTCCCCGGGGTTGGGCTGACACCATGGGGGTTTTCCCGATGACCCCTGCCAAAGTCTGCGGCACGACGTGATCACAGCCGCCCGCAGGGGACGACCCTTCCATTGCCCAGCCCGATTCTGCCTGCGCGCCACCCGAGGGGCGTCCGTCTGGACGAAAGATCCGCAATATATTGAAATACATGTATAATATATCAAGTCCCAAGGTGTTTGATATTGCTGCCAGAGCATGTTAGGCCCGATTTCGCGCGCAGGGCGGCGCGGGCAGATTGCGGCACAAAGGGACAGGACAGGGCATGTTCCGACTCGAGGAAGAAACCGAGGCCGACGTCTGGGAGGTCGAGGCGCTTTACGATCTGTGTTTTGCGCCGGGGCGCGAAGCGCTGTCATCCTACCGGCTGCGCGAGGGGGTGCCGCGTGTTGCGGCGTTGTGTCTGGTGTTGCGCGATGGCGATGGCACGTTGGCGGCGGTGATCCGCTACTGGCCGGTCAAGGTCGGCGGCAAACCGACCTTGCTGCTGGGCCCGGTGGCGGTCCACCCGACCCGGCAGGGCGAAGGTCTGGGCGCCCTGTTGATGCGCGAAAGCCTGGCCGAGGCGCGGCGTCTGGGGTGGGAACGCGTGCTGCTGGTTGGTGACGCGCCCTACTATCGCCGGTTCGGATTTATCAAGCGCGACAACGTGACGATGCCGCCGCCGACCAACCCCGACCGTGTCCTGGGCATCGACCTGAAGCCGGGGGCATGGGACGGAGTGACGGGTCAGGTCACGAAAGCTGACGGTTGACATTGCAACCTTGGCCCGCGCGCCCTACTTTTGTTGCATGACAAAAGATGCGCCCGTTCCTGCCCTGATCCCGCCCGACCTGCCGCTTGCGCAGATCGAGGGGCTGGTGCACCGTTATCATCACGCAAATCGCGGGGTCATGGCCCTGTTGATGCGGTTCGGCGGCAAGGTTGAAGGCCAGATGGCAAAACTGCCTGCGCCGGTTCAGGACCGGATTCAAGGTATTACCGAAAACGCGCTGGTGCGCGCCTATGGTCTTGCCCAGGTCGGCCCTCGGCTGGGCGAGCGGGGGCAGATGGCACTGGCCACGCTGTCGGGCGCGGCGGGTGGGTTTGCGGGACTGCCGGGTGCAGTGGCCGAATTGCCGGTCGCGGTCACGTTGATCTTGCGCGGCATTCAGGAAGTGGCGCAAGAACACGGCTTTGATCCCGCATCCGACGTCACCCAACGCGAAACACTGCGCGTGTTCGGGGCGGGCGGCCCATTGGCCGAAGATGACGGAATCAACACGTCGTTCCTTGGCGCGCGGTTGACCTTTACCGGCCCCGCCCTGAACCGGATGATAACGGCTGTTGTTCCGAAACTGGCCGCGGCCTTGGGGCAGAAACTGGCAGCACAGGCGATTCCCGTTCTGGGCGCGGTGGCGGGGGCCGCGCTGAACGCTGCCTTTGTGCAGTATTACCGTGAAATGGCGCATGTCCGGTTCGGGCTTTTGGAACTTGCCTTGCGCCATGACCCCGACAAGGTGCTTGCAGCCTTCCGTGATGCCGCCGAGGCGCCGCGCCTGACGATGAAGTGACATCGCGTTGCAGCCCGCTCCATGCGTCCCGATGGGGCGGGCGGGTTTACCCTGGCGAAGGCACCCTGTCCCGACGTGACCGGGCCGCAAACCGTGCGACTGTATGGGGCCTGATGGCCAAGGCGACCGTCACCCGGTGCAGGCTGAGGGATGAGCCGGGTTTGGTCTGGGCTCTCAGGGGCCCAGCCTTGCACGGGACCGCGACGGGCAGGCTAGAATTTCCGTCGCCCAATGGGGCCCTGCATGGATCACGCCGGCACCAGCCGCACATCGGCTGGGTCAAAGGTGACATGCACCCCGTCACCGGGCCGGAACGGTGCCGCAACCGGCGCGCAGATGGCGAAGATCCGTCCAGCCTCGCTGTCCAGCGTGTACTGGATCTGGTTGCCCAGATAGGCGGCATAGGTCACTTCGGCGGGCAGGGCAAAGCCTTGCGCATCGCGGGTCAGCCGAACCTGATGCGGGCGCAGCACCATCTTCGCAGCCCCATTGGGCACTGGTGGCAGGGCCACCCGCAGTCGGCGTCCCAGCAGGGCGATTTCGGTATCAGCGCCCGACTGCGACACCTCGACGTCGATCAGGTTCGCATCGCCGATGAAATCGGCAATGAACGCGGACGCAGGCCGGTCATACAGATCATGCGGTGATCCTTCCTGGGCAATTTCCGCGTTCTTCATGACGATGATCCGGTCCGATACGGCCATCGCCTCTTCCTGATCGTGGGTCACATAGACGGCGGTCAGGCCCAGCCGCTGCTGAATTTGGCGGATTTCCTCGCGCACATGGCGACGCAGCTTGGCGTCAAGGTTCGACAGCGGCTCGTCCAGCAACAGAACCTCGGGTTCCAGCACGATGGCACGGGCGACGGCCACGCGCTGTTGCTGGCCGCCCGACAGTTCCGACGGCAGCCGTTTACCAAAACCCGCAAGGCCGACCAACGCCAGCCCCTCTTCGGCGCGTTCGCGGACCTGGGCTTTTGGCAGGCGTTTGACGCTCAGGCCGTAGCCCACGTTTTCCGCCACGCTCATGTGGGGAAACAGCGCGTAGGATTGAAACACCATCGACACCCGGCGATAGGTTGCCGACTGATGGGTGACATCCTGCCCGCCGATCAGGATGCGCCCTTCGGAGGCCGTTTCCAACCCGGCGATCAGCCTCAAGGTGGTGGTCTTGCCGCAGCCCGACGGCCCCAGCAGCGTGACCAGCGTGCCGGGGGCGATGTCCAGCGTCAGGGGTTTCAGCGCGACAACCGACCCGAAACGCTTGGTCACGGCTTCGAAACGGACGGAACCTTTGGTCATGGTCATCTCCGGTCAAGGGGCTTCGACCCGGTCGGCGCGGCGCAGGGTGCGCCGGCCGATCAGGGCCTGCAGGGCAAGGATGGCGGCAAGCATGGTGACGATAAGGACCGTGGCATAGGCAATGGCGATGCCGAATTCGCCGTTTTCGACCCGGCCCACGATGAACGACGTCGCCATGTTGTGGCGTGCGGACACAAGAAAGATCACCGCAGACACGGATGTGATCGCGCGGACAAAACTGTAGGTCAGCGCCGCAAGGATGGCGGGCCCCATCAGGGGCAGGATCACCCGCCGCAGGGTGGTAAAGCTGTTGGCCCCCAGCATGATCGACGCCTCGTCCAGCGATTTGTCCAGTTGGCTCAGCGCTGCAATTCCGCCGCGGACGCCCACCGGCATGTTGCGAAACACAAAGGCGATGATCAGGATGGTGGCGGTTGCGGTCAGCTCGATCGGAGGGAAGTTGAACGCCATCACATAGGCGACCCCGATCACCGTGCCCGGAATGGCAAAGGACAGCATGGTCGAAAATTCGAACACCGCCTTGCCGGTAAAGGTCTGACGCACCAGCAGATAGGCGGTCGCAAGGCCGACAGCCGCGGTCAAAGGTGCCGCAATGGCCGCAATGGTCAATGTGGTGACATAGCTGTCCCACGCCGCCCCGGTAAAGTGGACGCCGTTGCGGATGGTGATCGCAAAGGCGCGCTTGTAATGTTCCAGCGTGAAGGTGTGATTGACCCCCCACAGTTTCACGAAGCTGCCAAAGACGATCAGCGCATAGACGATCATCGTGAACGCAGCCCACGGCAGCGCCACCCCATAGCATACCGCCCGAAGCGCCGGGTTCAGCGCTGCGTTGCGACCGGAATCGGCCTTTCCGGTCACGGTGGCGTAGTTCTTTTTGCCCAGCCAGCGGCGCTGGATCACGAACGCACTCAGCGTCAGGGACAAAAGGACCAGCGACAGGATGGCGGCCTTGGCCGGGTCGGCGATGGTGCCTACGATGGCGAAATAGATCTCGGTGGACAGCACGTTGAAATTGCCACCCAACACCAGGGGGTTGCCAAAATCCGCCAGGCTTTCGATGAACCCCAGCAAGAACGCATTGGCAAGACCGGGGCGCATGAGCGGCAGGCTGACGAACCGGAACGTCTGCCAACGGTCGGCGTCCAGCGTCTGGGACGCCTCTTCCATCGACGGTGACACGCCCTCGACCACCCCGATCAGCACCAGAAAGGCGATGGGCGTGAACGACAGCATCTGCGCCAGCCAGACCCCCCAGAACCCGTACAGCCAGCGGGTCTTTTCCCAGCCGAACGCGTCTGCGAAAAAGGTGGTGAACGTGCCGGACCGCCCGAATAGCAAGATCAGCGCAAGCCCGATGACGAAAGGCGGCGTGATGATCGGCAAGATCGTCAGCACCCGCAGCAGGCGTTTGGCGCGAAACTGCGTCCGGGTAAAGATCAGCGCGAAGGCCAGCCCCAGCGCGGTGGTGCCAGCCCCGGTCATGACCCCCAGCGCCACCGAATTGATCGCGGGGCCGCAATAGCCCGTGCCGCGAAAGCAGGCCATTCCCCAGACATTCGGGTCAAAGAACCGCGGCAGGAACTGCGAAATGCCAAAGCCCGCGCCGTCTCGCAATTCGAACGCGCGGACCAGCACAAAGGCCATGGGATAGAACACGAACACCGCGACCAGCGCGACCACCAGCCCGACCAGCCCCGTGACAAAGGCGTCGCCCCGCCCGCGCCCAAGACTGGAAATACCCGTGGTCAGCAAGAACAACAGCCCGGTCGCCGTGACAGCCGCCCCCGCGCCCATGCCGGTTTGTGATGCTGTGCCAAGCAGCGCAAGCCGCGGCCCGTCGCGCAACACCAGCAGCCCCTGTGCCACCAGCAGCGCCAGCCCGACCGTGCCCGCCAGCACCAGCAACCGCGCGGTGGTCAGCTGTGAGGCCCGCCCCAACACCGCAACCGCCGCAATGGCAAACCCCGTCAGGGGCAACGCCAGCCAGACCTTGCCTTGCAGGCTGTGGGTCAGGCCCGACGCGCCATCGCCCAGCGGGGCCATGATCCAGCGCAACGACCAAAACCCCCCCGCAACCATGTACCAGGGTAGAAGGGCATAGCCCGCCAGCCCGATCAAAAGCCAAAGCCCTGCCGTGCGTGTCATGTGAAATGTCCCGAAAGGGGCCTGCCCCGTCACCCGTCACCTCTGCGCATGGCAAAGGGACGTGGGCCGGGGCAGGCGGGCCTGGATCAGTTTTCGATCGCGCCGCCGGCGTTCTTGACCTCGGCCTCCCAACGGGTCAGCAACCGCGCGCGTGTGGCCGATGACCCATAGGTCTTGAAGTCATAGTCGATCAGTTTGATCGAGGCCATGTCGGGCGCCTCGGGGTCCGTGGCCGATGCCGGGTTGGACGGTATGTTGAACACGCCGACTTCCAGCCCGCGCGACTGTGCCTCGGGGCTCAGGACGTATTCCACCCAAGCCTTGGCGGAGTCCATGTTGGGTGTGCCGCTGATCACGCTGACGGCGCCCACCTCATAGCCGGTGCCCTCGCAGGGCGACACGATCTCCACCGGAAAGCCCGCTTTCTTCAGCTTGACCATGTCGTGCATGAAGCCGATGCCCAACGTGGTTTCGCCGCGCGATGCCGCCTTGCCGGGGGCCGAGCCGGATTTGGTATACTGGTTCACGTTGGCACCGATGTCGGCCAACAGCTTGAACCCTTCGTCTTCGCCGAAAAGCTGCACCAGCGTGGCCAGTTCGGTATAGGCTGTGCCCGATGAATTGGGGTTGGAAACCTGGATTTCGCCCTTGTATTCGGGCTTGGCAAGATCGCGCCAACAGGCCGGAACCGACAGCTTTTTCTCGGCCAGAACTTCGGTGTTGTAGATGATACCCAGCAGGCCGACGTGGACGCCGATGGCGCGGCCTTCTGAAATCGCGGTCATGTTCTGTGACCAGCCAAGCTGTCCTGTGGTGTCGACGTCGGTGGCCACGGTCAGGCCCTCGGATGCGGCGATCAGGTGCGGATCACCGGTGCCGCCCCACCAGACGTCGACCTTGGGGTTGCCCTTTTCGGCGCGGATCTGGGCCAGAACCTCGCCGGTGGACTTGCGCACCATGGCGACGTCGCTACCGGTGTCGATCTTGAAATTCTGCGCCATCAGGTCGCACCAGTCCTGTTCGTTCGAACAGACGACGTTCAGGCTTTGCGCGGCACTGCCGGATGCGGCAAAGGCAGCGATCAGCGCCAATGCGCTGACCGAAAATGTGGTCTTCATGGTATTCCTCCCGTTTGCCCTGGGGCGCTTGTGACCAGCGCTTGTTCGGGGCGATCTTGCAGCGCAGGTCAGACATGCCTGCCGCACCGTATCCTGACGGATGCAAGCGGTTTGTCGCGGGAAGAATGATGAACAGTGTTACAAACCGGACGCGGCAGATGGAATTCGGGGGCCGATGCGGTATCAAAACCCCAAGGTCGGCGGGCAGGTCGACTGGCACAAGGGGGGCAACACGACATGCTTGGCGCAGGCACGAATGCCCCGGTGGTGGCCGTTGTCGACGACGACGCCGAACTGCGCGCCGCGCTTGTGGTGTTGTTGACCGAAAACGGGTTCACCGCGCTGCCTTTGGCCGATAGCGCCGGGTTCATCGCGCTGGGACCAGAGCCCGCGGTTGATCTTGCGCTGATCGACCTGCGGCTGTACGGCGAGTCCGGTCTGGATCTTGCGATCCGTATCCGCGAACGACATGGCCTGCCGATTGTCATGCTGACCGGGCGCGGGGATGACATGGACAGGATCATCGGGCTGGAAAACGGCGCCGATGATTATATCACCAAGCCGTTCAACCCGCGCGAACTGATTGCCCGGCTGCGGGCTGTGCTGCGCCGGGCCGGCAAGGCGCCGATGTCCGCGCCCGACCGCAGCCAAAGCCAGACCCGGAAGTTCGGAGCATTGGTCCTTGACCTGACGCGGCGCGAGTTGTTGGGCTCGGATGGGGCCGAGGTTCCGTTGACCAATGCAGAATACCGGCTGCTGGACTATTTTCTGCGCAATCCTGACCGGATTGTGCCGCGCACCGAACTGCTGCGGGAACTGGGCAATGACCTGTCGCTGTATATGGACCGTACGATTGACGTGCTGATCTTGCGCCTGCGTCGCAAGATCGAACGCGTGCCGTCAAAGCCGGTGCATCTGCAGACCCGTCGCGGGCTGGGCTACATCTTTGTCACTGGTCCAGAGCAAGCACCATGATGCTGCCGCGCCGTCCTTCGGTACGGATTCGCCTGCTGTCGGCGCTGGCGTTCCTGTGTCTGGCCACGATGTTGGTCGGGGCGGTATCCTGGGCGGCGCTGGACCGGGCCACGTCGCGGTTGGAAACCCTGCACCGCGACACGCTGGCCGAGGTGGCGCGTGCACTGACGCTGTCACAAGAGGTGTCGGGCCTGGCCACGCTGGCGCCCTATCTGCTGACACTGGATTCGCCGTTCCGGATCCGGCGTGGGGGGGAACGCGCGCTGGCGTCGATCGACCGGATTGTGGCTGACCAAGTGGGCACGTCAATTGGCGCGGATCTGGCGCCATTGCTGGCGGCGATGGCGGACGGGATCTCGGACCTGATCCTTGCGACCGAGACGCGGGCGCAGGTGCGGGACCTGACCTTGCGCATCAACGCGGGGCTGGCGCATGATGAGCGGCGTTATGCGGCCATGGGCGCGCGCGGCGATGGCGATCTGGACCGGCGCAGGGACTGGCTGACGTTGCAACGGCTGGGGGCAGCCCTGCTGGGGGCAGGGCGGGCCGAAAACCTGATCGGCGTGGGCGAGTTCCAGCGCGAATTTCACGGCCTGTCGCGCGCCATGGCCGTCGACCCTGCGGTGCCCGTTGCGATGCAGGCCGAACTCGCGCGGCTTTTGACGCTGGCTGAAGGTGTTGACGGGTTGTTCGATCTGCGTCGCCACGAGCTTGCCGCGCAGATCAGGGCGGAATCGGCGCTTGTCGGGATCAGGTTGGCGGCAGATGACGTCAGCGCGCTGGCGATCACGGTGACGGCCCGGGCCCAGACTGACCTGGCGGCGGAACGGGCGGACACCAGATCGACGATTTCCCTGGCAAAAAGCCTGATCTTGGCAGTCGGTCTGGGCAGCGCCGCGGTCGCGCTGGGGGCGGCACTGTATGTATCGGGGTATGTCACCGGCAATCTGCGCGCGATTTCGGATGCAATGATGCGACTGGCTTCGGGGGACCGGGGCAGCCGCTTGCCGCGCGGCGAAGGTGCGGGCGATGAAATCGGCAAGTTGCTGCACGCGTTCCGGGCTTTCCGCGCCAATGCGCTGCGGCTCGACAGGTCCAACCGGCAGATGCTGCAAAAGAATGCGTTGTTTGAAAACATGTTTGCCAACATCGACGATGGGGTGGCCATCTTGTCGCCTGCCGGTGCGGTGATGGCGGCAAACCCGCGGCTGGCCAAGGTGTTGCGCGTCGATCCTGAGACGCTGTCGGGGCGGCCCGATCTTGGTGCCGTGTTGACAGGGGCAGGGTTTCAGGTGGTGCCCGGGGTGGCGGGTGTGGTCGCGTTGACCGCCCCCGATGGCGCGGTGATCGAGCGGCGCGAAAGCGCATTGCCCGATGGCGGAGCGGTGCAGATCTACTCTGATGTGACCGAGCGACGACAGATGGACACCCGGCTGGCACAGATCCAGCGCATCGAAAGCCTGGGCAAGGTCACGGGCGAGGTCGCGCATGATTTCGGCAATATCCTGTCGACGATCTCCAGCAGTCTGCATTTGCTGGAAACCGCGCCGCCGGAACGGGCGCCCGCCCTGCGTCAGTCGATCGGATCTGCGGTGGATCTGGGGGCCGCGCTGACGCAGCGCCTGCTGGCCTGTGCCCGGCGTCTGCATCTGGACCCCTAATTGGTCGATCTTGATGCCTTGCTGGAAGGGGTGGCCGATCTGGTTGACTTTGCGCTACGCGATGGTGTCGAGGTGCGGGTGGTGCCTTCGGGGCGCGATCTGACGGTGCGGGTCGATCCGGGCCAATTGGAAAGCGCGATCCTGAATCTGTGCCTGAACGCGGGGCAAGCGATGGAGGGGCCGGGCGAAATCAGGGTGGAGGCATCGGCGCACGGCAATCTTGCGGTGATCGAGGTGACCGATACCGGCTGCGGCATGTCACCTGCCGTGCTGCGCCACGCGATGGAGCCGTTTTATACCGCGCGTCGCGATGGAACCGGCACTGGACTTGGCCTTGCCATGGTGTACGGGTTTATCCGCCAGTCCGGCGGCGATGTGCAGATCGTGTCGGTTGAAGGTCAGGGAACGACGGTCCGGCTGAGCCTGCCGCTGTGGACTGCCCCCCCCTGCGCAGGTTCGGCAGGTTCTGTGACAGCGTGGACGCGCGTGCTGTTGATCGAGGATGACCCCGCCGCCATGGCGGCCGCGCGCGCCGCGCTGGACGGGCCGGGGGTGGACATGGTGGCCTGCACAACGGAAAGCGGTGCGCGGGACGTTTTGGCAGGGTCTGCCCGGTTCGACCTGATGGTCACGGACCTGCATCTGGATGGCCAGCCTGCGGGCTGGGATCTGGCCGAGACGGCACTGACCACGCGGCCGGCGCTGCGGGTGATTGTGGCCTCGGGCCGATTGCCTGCGGCAAACCCGCTGGAGCGGTATGGTTCGCGTCTGGTGGCGGTGTCAAAGCCATTGACGCGTGCGGTGCTGATGACGGCGCTTGCGGTGCCGCCCCACGACCCCTGAACCCTGCAAAACATGACCCGCATGACGCGAAAGGCCTGACCAATGAACCTTGCCCAGCCATCCCCCGGTTTTGACGGGCTGATATTTGATTGTGATGGCACCCTGGCGCTGACCGCCGATCTGCATTTCGAC
>JAUSPL010000406.1 GCA_030656535.1 Gemmobacter sp. | reverse complement strand
CAAGGGTGGCTCGATCGAGTATGTCCGGCGGCTTCAATCAGCCCTCGTGCGGGCTGGGGTGGATATCCGGCTGTCCGCTCAGGTTGCCGGGGTGCGTCGCGAAGCGGGGCTGGTTCTGGTTCGCACGGTTGGTGGCGAATGGGAGACGTTTGACGACGTGATCTTTGCCACCCATTCCGATGACAGTCTGGCGATGCTGGCTGATCCATCGCAGGCCGAGCGCAGCGCACTTGGCGCAGTGCGCTATCAACCGAACGAGGCGGTGCTGCATTGTGACACCTCGATCATGCCGCGCCGCAAGGGGGCTTGGGCGTCTTGGGTCTATACCGAGGCCAAAGGCCAAAAAACCGACAAGATCGACCTGACCTACTGGATGAACTCGCTTCAACCCATCCCGCAAGACGACCCTTTGTTCGTGACGCTGAATTCAAACCGCACCATCCGGCCCGAGTGCATCTATGATGTCACGACCTTCCGCCATCCGGTCTATGATATGGCTGCGCTGAAGGCACAGGGAACGATCCGGGCAATGAACGGGACAGCGAACACCTGGTTTTGCGGTGCCTGGATGAAGAACGGCTTCCACGAGGACGGTTTTGCCAGTGCAGTTGATGTCGTGACGGGCCTGCGCGCCCGCAGGATGCAAGTTGCCGCATGAACGTGAGCGGTCATATCGCGGGTCAGACCTTCCACAGTCGCAAGGGGGCTGTGGAAAACGCGTTCCGCTATGGGGTCGATTACCTGTTGCTGGACCCCGAAGCTTCGGCAGGGTTCCCATCGCTGTTTTCGCGCAACACACGCAATCTGATCTCGCTGCATGATACGGACCACGGCGGCGCGCCCAAACAGGGGCGCGGCATTGCATGGGTGCGCGACGTTCTGGCGGCGCATGACCTGCCGGGGCACGACCGGGTCTTGTTGCTGGCACAGCCACGGGTTTTGGGGCATGTGTTCAACCCTGTTTCATTCTGGCTGTGCCATGATGCCAGCGGCGACCTGCGCGTGGTCATCGCCGAGGTGAGCAACACCTTTGGTGACCGGCATTCCTATCTGTGTCACCATGACAGCGCCGCCCCAATCGGGCGCGAGGATACCTTGCTGGCCCGCAAGATCATGCATGTGTCCCCGTTTCAGCCGGTGGAAGGCGGCTATGCCTTCCGCTTTGATATCAGGCCTGACCGGATCGGTATCTGGATAGACTATACCAACGGTAATGGCGGACTGATCGCCACCCTGACCGGTCCCCGGCACCCGCTGACGAACGGCGGAATAGTGCGCGCCTGCCTGCGGCGCCCCTTTGGGTCGCGCCGCGTTCTGGCACTTATCCATTGGCAGGCGCTGAAATTGTTTATGAAACGTGCAGGCTATCGCAACCGCCCAGCCCCCCCGGTGGACGAGGTGACGCGGTGAGTTTTTCCGCGCAGGCGATTGCTGATCACAGCCCCAACCGACTGCCTGCATGGGCACTGTTTGCAGGTCTGATCGCTGCGGCGGGGTTGCCAATCTATATCCACGCGCCAAAATTCTATGTCGATGAATACGGCGTCAGTCTGGCGGCTCTGGGCTCCGTCCTGTTCGGGCTGCGACTGCTGGATGTCGTCCAGGACCCCGCATTGGGCTGGTTGTCCGAAAGATATCGTACCCACAGACGTGGAATGGTGGCGGTCGCGGCAGCGCTTATGGCGCTTGCCATGCTCGGGCTGTTTGGTGTGGTTCCGCCTGTCGCGCCACTTTTGTGGTTTGCGATCACATTGGCGGTGCTGTTTTCCGCGTTCTCGTTTCTTTCGATCACATTTTACGCCGAGGGCGTGGCCAAGGCATCACGCCTTGGTTCTGCGGGCCACATGCGCCTTGCAGGTTGGCGCGAGGGCGGCGCCCTGACTGGCGTTTCATTGGCGGCCGTCGCCCCGGTGGCCCTTGGCGCCGCATTGGACCGGCCCTTTGCCGGGTTCGCCGCCGGGTTCGCCGTGCTTGCGTTGGTCGCCGTGCTTGCGATGCGCGGCCAATGGTCGGCACGCAGGGACATAAGCACCACAACGGACTGGCAGTTCGGCGTTGTCTTGCGCGACTCGGTTGCACGCCGCCTTTTGTTGCTTGCGCTGGTCAACGCGGCCCCCGTTGCTGTGACCTCGACGCTGTTCCTTTTCTTTGTCGAGAGCCGCCTTGCGGCACCGGGACTGGAGGGGCCGCTGCTTTTGCTGTTCTTTCTGTCTGCTGCCGCTTCGACTCCGGTCTGGACATGGCTTGCCACGCGGTATGGGGCCAAGCCTGTGCTCATGGCAGGCATGGGGCTTGCGATTGCGGCTTTTGCGATGGCCGCCACGCTTGGTCCCGGCGAGATCACGGCATTTGCGGTGATCTGTGCGGCGTCTGGTGCGGCGTTGGGCGCCGACATGACATTGTTGCCGGCAATCTTTGCCCGCCGCATGGCCATCATCGCCCCTGACGCCGGTGCGGGCTTTGGTCTGTGGTCTTTTGTGTCGAAGTTCACGCTTGCCTTTGCGGCCGTCACATTGCTGCCGCTTCTTGAATCCCGCGGGTTCGCCGCTGGTCCTGCCAACCCTGAACCCGCGCTGGAACTTCTCTCCGTGCTTTACGCACTGGTTCCCTGCGCGCTGAAGGCCCTTGCGATCGTGCTGCTTGCCACCACCCCTGTTTCAGAGGACACCTTATGACCCCGCTGCTCGCATTGATGATTGGCGTAGTGCTGACGCTTGCACTGGTTGCCCTGCACGCCCGAACCTTTGGGTTCCGCGCGCAGACACCCCAGGATTACGTCGGAAAGGGGCCTGTCTTTGACCTTCGTCGTCACCTTGACGGCCCGCTTTTGTGCGAGGGTGTGATCTATGGCCCCACCGGGCGCGTCACATCGCGGTTCGTTGCGGATTTCGATGCGCGCTGGGAAGGCAATACCGGCGTGATGACCGAACGTTTCCGGTATGACAGTGGCGCCGTACAGGACCGTCGGTGGACACTGACATTAGGCAACGATGGCCGTATCCTGGCCGAGGCCCCGGACGTCGTAGGAACAGGTACGGGCTGTGCTGCCGGCCCCACCGTTCGGCTGGATTACACCATCCGACTGCCGAAAGATGCGGGCGGGCATTTGCTTGCTGTGACGGACTGGATGTATCTCATGGAAAACGGAACGATCATGAACCGCAGCCAATTTCGCAAGTTCGGCATCAAGGTGGCTGAACTGGTCGCCACCATGCGAAAGCAAACCACATGAGGGATTTGCAGGGCAAACGGTACTGGCTGGTCGGCGCATCCGAAGGTCTGGGGCGCGCACTGGCCCATCGCATGTCGCAGGCGGGAGTCGAGTTGATCTTGTCCGCCCGCAACGCGGATCGTTTGCAGGCGCTGGCAGACGAATTGCCAAACCACGCGCAAGTGGTTGCGATGGACGTAGCCGACACAGCCTCGGTGCGTGCAGCGGCGGCCAAGATCGGCGCAATCGACGGCGTCGTCTACCTTGCGGGGCTTTATTGGCCCATGTCGGCCCATGACTGGGACGCCGACAAGGTCGAGGCTATGTGCGATGTCAACCTGACCGGGTGCGCCCGTGTTCTAGGGCAGGTTGTCCCTGCGATGGCCGCCGCCGACCGAGGGCATATCGTGATAACAGGTTCCCTGGCCGGGTTTCGCGGCCTGCCCGGGTCGATCGGCTATGGCGCGTCAAAGGCGGGCACGATGGGGCTGGCAGAAACCTTGTACGCTGACCTGCGCGGGTCGGGCGTCGCGGTGCAACTTGTCAACCCCGGCTTCATCAAGACACGGCTGACATCGCAAAACACCTTTCAGATGCCGTTCATCATGGACCCGGACGCTGCCGCACAACGCATGTTTCACCACATGCGCACTGACAGATTCAAACTGAGCTTTCCGACCGGGTTTTCCCTTTTGTTCCGCTTGGGCCAGTTTTTGCCGGACTGGGCCTGGTATCGGATTTTCCCACGCCGCTAGGGATGGCAGACACAAGCGAACCGGCTTTGCTGGCCCTGTCACCGCTGAAACGCCCTGCGGACCGTTCAGCCAGATGGCCCTAAGCCCGTCCCGCTGCGGCAGACAGAGTGATGGGATCTACCCCCAGGACCCGCAACGCCGCCGCCCATTTTCCCCCGTTGTCACGGGCAAACACGATCTTGTCCGAGGCGTCGCAGGTCAGCCAGTCGTTGCGCATGATTTCGGCGTCCAGTTGCCCCGGCCCCCACCCCGCATAGCCCAGCGCCAACAAAGCCTGATTCGGTCCAGACCCCTGCGCCAACGCCTTCAAGATACCCTGTGTCGCCGTCATCGCAAATCCACCGGGGATGACCATGGTCCCGTTCGGGTCGATGAAGTCATCGCTGTGCAGCACAAAGCCGCGCCCATGTTCAACCGGCCCGCCGAAATGGACGCCCACGTCACGAACGCTTGGCCCGCGCGCGATCTCCAGCTGGTCCAGCAGGGTGGCAAAGCCAAGATCGGGCATCATCTTGTTGATGATAATCCCCATCGTCCCCTCTGAAGAGTGGCTGCACAAGAACACGACGCTGCGCTCAAAACGCGGGTCCGCCATCGCCGGCATTGCGATCAGGAACTTTCCGCTAAGGTCTTTCGACTCGTCTGAATTTTTCATGTTCCCAAATTGGCCGCCGAAACCGTTGCGCGCAAGCCATGCTCGCGGGGTGATCGCCCGAATGTGACTTTCCATCGTCGGGGCAGCGGATAAAAATGCGGTCATGAAAATCGGATCAACCCTTCCCGCCCTTATCACAAGCTGTGCCATGCTGACCGCTCAGCCAAGTGCCGCGCAAAACCTGTCTGACATCGTGTCGGCCGAGTTCCTGCCCGGCTGGCGGACCGAACAAGGGACTCACATGGCGGCGCTGCGGGTCAAACTTGCCCCAGGATGGAAGACATATTGGCGAAGCCCCGGCGATGCAGGCATTCCGCCAGAATTCGGCTGGGCAGGTTCCGACAACATCAGATCAGTTCAGTTTCACTGGCCGCGCCCTGATGTCTTCGATTTCAACGGGATGCAAACCATCGGCTATTCCAGGGAATTGATCTTGCCGGTGGAAATATGGCCAACCGACGCGTCCCAACCTGTGAAGGTATCGGCGCAGATGGATCTTGGGGTGTGCAGCGACATCTGCGTCCCTGCGTTTCTGGAACTGGGCGGTGATTTGATCCCTGCGGGGGGAAAGGCCAATCCGTCCATTCAGACCGCGCTGCGAAACCGCCCGGAGAACCGCAGAGAGGCCGGGGTGCGTGATGCGCACTGTTCGATCTCGGCTTTGGCGACCGGGTTGCGTCTGACGGCCACCATGGATCTGCCGCCCCTTGGCCCCAAAGAGGCTGTGGTCATCGAAACCGGGGCGCCCGGTGTCTGGGTGACCGAGGCATCTGTGACCCGCAATGGCACGCGCCTGACCGCAACGTCGGACCTGACCGGACCAGACCGACAGCCGTTTTCACTGGACAGGTCGGACATCACAATTACCGTGTTGTCCAAGGGCCGTGCGGTCGAGCTATTGGGATGCCCGTCGGATTAACGCCTGCGCAGCAGCAGCCCCCCCGCCACGAAACCCGCAAATACCAGCGCAGCACCGCCCCCGGCGAACAACAGCGCCCCTGTCCACACGGGGTCCTTCGCAGCCCAGATCCCGCCGGGCAAGGCACCTGTCACAATCGCCCAGCCAAGCGTGGCTGCAAACAACGCGGCAATCAGTGCCGCGATCACAGACACCACCACGCCCGCCGCCCCGGTGCGCCCGCCAAACCCGGCGGCCCGACGCAGCGACCGCATCATGCGCGTGATGTCGAACTGCGCCGCCATAAGGGCCGGGACCACCAGCAGCACCAGGATCATGCCAAACCCAAGGCCATAGACCAGCGTGATGACCGTTGGCTTTAGAAAAAGCGCCTGCGATGATGTCTCATACAACAGCGGAGCAAGTCCCAGAACGGTCGTCAATGTTGTCAACATGACCGGGCGCAACCTGTCAGAGGCCCCATCAACGATCGCAGGGAACAGCGCCCTGTCCTCTGCATACTCGTCGATCGTCGAGACAAGAACGATGGAATCGTTGATTATGATCCCCGACATGCCGATCAGCCCGACGATGGAGAAC
>JAUSPL010000305.1 GCA_030656535.1 Gemmobacter sp. | reverse complement strand
GATCCGCAACACCTATGACATCAGGGTTCGCAACAAGTTCCACGAGGCGCGCGACTTTCACTTCTCGCTGACATCCGACGCGCTGCTGCGGATCCAGATCGAAGGCAGCGATGATCTGCGCGTCAATGTTCCGGCTGATTCGACACATCTGCAGCGGGTCTACGTCGTGGCACCCGCCAACAGCGCGGCTGCAACCGCAGACAGGTCAGAACTGCGGCTCTGGGTCGAGGATCTGGGTTCCAGTTCCCGGGTCAGCGCCGAAACGATCTTTAACGGAAAGGGTAACTGATATGCGCGAACTGACAGGCGGCAAGGTCCTTGCAATCACGGTGGCGTTCTTTGGTGTCATCATTACGGTCAATCTGGTCATGGCGACCCAGGCCATCCGCACGTTTCCCGGCATCGAGGTCAAGAACTCTTACGTCGCCAGCCAGACCTTTGACCTTGAGCGCAAGGCACAAGAGGCTTTGGGGTGGACCCTGACCCATGACTATACCGACGGCACGCTGCGGTTGCGGTTTGTCGATACCGCGACGGAATTTCCCAGCGAATTGGACGACCTGACCGTGCTGGTCGGGCGCGCAACCGAATCCCGCGATGACCAGACTCCGACTTTTGTGCGCGAAGCGGGCGTCTATGTTGCGCCCTTGGAACTGACGCCGGGAAAGTGGTTGTTGCGGGTCGAGGCTGTGGCGGCGGATGGGACCGTCTTTCGCCAGCGGCTTGACCTTGTGGTGAAAGGCTAGCGGGATGAGCGCCGCCGCAGACATCCCCCACGCCCAGATTTCGGCCTGTCCCGCCTGCGCGGTGGCACCGTCGGCGGAACGGTTGGCGCAATTGTCAGCACCGACCGAGGCACGGCTGATGCTGTCTCTGCCTACGGCGCATTGCGCGGCCTGTATTTCCACGGTTGAAAGCGGTTTGGAGGCATTGCCGGGCATCCGGTCCGCACGGGTTAACCTGACCCTGAAGCGCGTGCTGATCGAGGCCGATCCCGATGTGACGCCTGACCGGGTGATCGCAGATCTGGACCGCTTGGGCTATGAGGCGCACGAACTGGACGCCGGGATGTTGTCGGCGACAGAAACCGACCGGCAAGGGCGCGAGCTGTTGATGCGGCTTGGCGTTGCCGGGTTTGCAATGATGAACATCATGCTGCTGTCGGTCGCGGTGTGGTCTGGCGCCGAAGCGCATACCCGTGACCTGTTTCACTGGATTTCAGGGATGATCGCGATTCCCACCGTTGTGTTTGCCGGGCAGCCGTTCTTTCGGTCGGCCTGGACCGCGCTGAAGGCCGGACGGCTGGGGATGGATGTGCCGATCTCGCTAGCCATCATTCTGGCGTCGTCGATTTCGGTCTATGAGACCTGGCACTCGGGCCATCATGCCTATTTCGATGCCGCTGTGATGCTGACGTTCTTCTTGTTGGCCGGTCGCTATCTGGACCACAGGACGCGGGCGGTGGCTCGGTCTGCGGCGCAGGAACTGGCCGCGCTAGAGGTGCCGCGCGCGATCCTTTTGCGCGATGGGACCGAGGCCACGGTGCCGGTGGCACAACTGATGGTCGGTGATCTGGTTTTGGTGCGACCGGGCGGGCGTATGCCGGTGGATGGTGTGGTGGTCGCGGGCACATCTGAAATCGACCGATCGCTTTTGACCGGGGAAAGCCTGCCGGTCTATGCAGGCCCTGATCAGGTGGTGTCGGCGGGGGAAGTCAATTTGACCGGACCGTTGACGGTGCGGGTGACGGCGGCGGGGCGCGACACGTCCCTGTTTCGCATGGCAGAACTGGTTGCCATCGCAGAAAGCGCCAAGACGCGGTACACATCTCTGGCCGATCGGGCTGCGCGGGCATATTCGCCGCTGGTGCATATCTTGTCGTTTTCCGCCTTTGGGTACTGGATGTGGACGACCGGCGGCGACATACGCTATGCGATCAATATCTCCGCCGCCGTTCTGATCATCACCTGCCCCTGCGCGCTGGGGCTGGCGGTCCCTGCCGTGGTGACGGCGGCGTCGGGAAAGCTGTTTCGCAAGGGGTTGCTGATCAAATCAGGAACTGCATTGGAACGCTTGGCCGAGGTGGACACTGTGGTGTTCGACAAGACGGGAACCCTGACGATGGGGGCGCCCGCTCCGACCAATCTGGCGGACCATTCCCCTGCCGATCTGTCGGTCGCGATGGCACTGGCATCTGCGTCGTCACATCCGCTTGCGCTGGCGCTGGCGGGGGCGGCACGTGCGGCGGGCGTGGAACCTGCGACCCTGAGCGATCTGCGCGAGGTGCCGGGCTATGGCATCGAGGGCGAGTTTCAGGGCCGTCTGGTACGTCTGGGCCGCGCGGCCTGGGTCGGGGCCCATCCGCTGGACGTCACGGCGACCTATCTGCGGGTGGGGGATCGGATTGCGGGCTTTTCCTTCTCGGATACGCTGCGTCCGGGGGCCGAAGCGGCAGTGTCAGGGCTGATGGCACAGGGAAAAACAGTCTGGCTGGTGTCGGGCGATGCCACGGGCGCGGTACGCGACATGGCGCTTCGGCTGGGTATCGCTGACTGGATCGCGGGGGCCTTGCCTGCGGAAAAGGCCGCTAAAGTCGCGGCGCTGACGGCTGCGGGGCACAAGGTCCTGATGGTCGGTGACGGATTGAATGATACCGCTGCGCTGGCCAGCGCGCATGTTTCGGTGTCGCCTGCGTCCGCCCTGGATGCCGCGCGGGTGGCATCGGATATTGTTCTGTTGGGGCGCGACATTGGCGCGATTGTCGATGCCGCCCGGATTGCGGTCACGTCAACCCGGCGGATCAAGGAAAACTTTTACATCTCGGCGGCCTACAACGTGGTGGCGGTTCCGATCGCGTTGGTCGGGCTGGCGACCCCGCTTTGGGCGGCGGCGGCGATGTCGCTGTCGTCGATCACGGTATCATTGAACGCATTGAGGATGAAATGACATGGGAATTCTGACAGTTCTGATTCCGGTATCGCTTATTCTGGGCGGTATCGGACTGGCTGCGTTTTTCTGGTCATTGAAGAACCGGCAGTATGATGACCCCGAAGGCGATGCGCGCCGGATCTTGACCAAGGACTGGGACGATCATCCAAAGCCTTGATCCGATGCTGCGTCGCAGATCGCACAAGGCGGAGTGAAGGCGTGGGCATGCGTGAATTTCCGTGCTTTGGTCGTTTCGGCATTTCAAATCCGTGGTGATTTGTTCTAAGCCAGTCTCATGAAAATACTTTTCCTTGGCGATGTAATGGGCCGTGCCGGGCGGACAGTCGTGGCAGACCAACTGCCCCGGCTGCGGTCGGACTGGGGCTTGGACTTTGTGGTCGTGAACGGCGAAAACGCCTCTGGCGGCATGGGCCTGACGGCCCAGCATGCCAAGGGGCTTTTGGCGGCTGGCGCCGATTGCGTGACCTTGGGCGATCATTCTTTCGATCAAAAGGACATGTTGTCCTTCATCGAGGAAGAACCTCGCGTCATCCGGCCCCTGAACTATGCCAAGGCTGCGCCGGGGCGCGGGCACCGTGTGTTCACGCTGATCGGCGGGCGTAAGGTGCTGGTCGTGCAGGCGTTGGGGCAGGTGTTCATGAAACGCCCGTTTGACGATCCGTTTTCCGCTGTGGCCGGGGTGTTGAACTCGCATCCGATGGGCGGCTCGGTTCAGGCGGTGTTGGTGGACATGCACTGCGAGGCGACGTCGGAAAAGATGGCGATGGGCCATTGGTGCGACGGGCGCGCCAGTCTGGTCGTTGGCACACATACTCATGTGCCGACTGCGGATGCGATGATCTTGTCGGGGGGCTGTGCCTATCTGACCGACGCAGGCATGTGCGGCGACTATGACAGCGTGATCGGCATGGAAAAGCTGGAACCCATGCGCAGGTTCGTGACCCAGATGCCAAAAGCACGGTTCGAGCCCGCAAACGGCCCCGCCACTCTGTCGGGGGTGTATGTTGAAACCGACGATGCCAGCGGCAAGGCGACGCGCGTGGCGATGGTGCGGCTTGGGGGGCGGTTGCAAGAGGCACGGCCGTGACATGACACGCAGCCGTTGGGACGCCTGACCCTGTCATGGCGTCGGTCACCGCTTGGTTTGGGCTTGGGATCGTCGGTTCAGCGGTCTTGCGCACTTCGACAAGCCTGCGCGGCCTTTGAACAGTCTCGCGCGGGTCAGGCGGACTGGTCTGGGGGCTTGCTGTCTCAGCGCGCAATCGCTTTGCTGTCGGAGCGCCGGCTTTGTCCTTGAATAGCCAGGCTGATGCTCGGGACCATGCCGGTCCTGAACGGCGGCGTGACAACCGTCGCCTCGATTATTAGCCTTTTGGTGCGGGTCTGTGTGGCTTTGTCCGAAGAACTGGTGGGGTTGCGTTGGTGCGTCGGCGGGGTCCGGCAGAGCACGACATGTATCACGATTAACTTGATAGAGATAATTCTTCCCAATCGTCCGCTTTCCGCAGTATGACTGCGCTGTTGCAACTATCGGAGCGAAAGCATGATCGGTCTAGATCTGAGCCAACCCATCCAGGCAGTCATCGCCCTGTTGATCCTCGTTGGCATGTTCGTGATGTTCTTGCGTGAGACATACCCAGTCGAGGTCGTGGCGGTGGGTGGCGCGGTTCTGATGCTGGTTCTGGGAATTCTACCGATTGAGGACGTACCCGCAGTCTTGTCAAATAACGCACCTTGGACGATTGCCGCGATGTTCATCATCGTGGGGGCACTGGTGCGGACTGGTGCGCTGGAGACCGTCAGCCAGCTTGCCTTGCGGCAGGTCGAGCGCAACCCAAGGCGCACCTTGGGATCGCTGGGGGCAGGGGTAACCGGGTTTTCCGCATTCCTGAACAACACCCCGCTGGTCGTTGTCATGATGCCAATCTTTATCCAGTTGGCCAAGAAACTGAACATAGCCCCATCAAAGCTTTTGATTCCGCTAAGTTATATGACCATTCTTGGCGGTACCATCACACTGGTCGGCACATCGACCAACCTTGTCGTGGATGGCGTGGCGCGCAAGCAGGGGATGGAAGGGTTTGGCATCTTTGAAATCGCCCCCATCGGGTTGATCGTTGCCGCCGCCGGACTGACCTATATCACGCTGCTGTCAAACCGGCTGCTTCCCTCGCGCGAGTCGATGACCACGCTGCTGTCTGACCGCAAGGGCATGAAGTTCTTTACCGAGGTCGCGATCCCCGAAGGCTCGACCTTTATCGGAACCCGTCCAGAGGATGTCGACCTGTTTAAGCGAAGCGGCGCGCGGGTGATTGACGTGTTGCGCGGCGACGCATCTTTGCGGCGTGACATGACGCAAGTGGTTTTGCAGGAAGGCGATCGCGTCGTGCTGCGCACCGCGATGTCCGAGGTGCTGGGCTTGCAGACCAATCGGGAACTGCGCGACGTAGACAAGCTGTCTTCTGTTCAGACCACCACGGTCGAAGTGCTGATTACCCCTGGCTGCCATATGATAGGACGTTCGTTGGGGTCACTGCGGTTGCGCAGGCGCTATGGGGTCTATCCTCTGGCCGTCCATCGCCGCAATCAGAATATCGGGCGTCAGATCGACGAACTGGTGGTGCAGGTCGGGGATACCCTTCTGCTGGAAGGCGCGCAGGCCGATATCCAGCGCTTGGCCAACGATATGGAACTGGTGGATGTGTCGCAGCCATCAGAACGGGCGTACCGTCGCAAACATGCCCCCATCGTGGTGGCAGTGCTGATCGGGGTGATCGGACTTGCTGCGCTGAATGTGGCACCAATCCAGTATCTGGCGTTTGTCGGTGTCGGCGTCGTTCTGGTGACCCGCTGCATAGACAGCGACGAGGCGCTGGAATCCGTCGATGGCAGCCTGTTGGCGCTGCTGTTTGGCATGCTGGGCGTCGGGGCTGGGCTGGAGCATTCCGGCGCTGTCGAAATGGTTGTCGGATGGGTGTCGCCGTCAATGGTTGGCCTTGCGCCTTATCTGCTGGTGTTTTGCGTGTATGCCTTGACGTCTTTTTTCACCGAAGTGGTGTCAAACAACGCGGTCGCGGTTATTTTCACACCCATTGCGATCCAGTTGGGGCAATCATTGGGTGTGGATCCGCGCCCGCTGGTGATCACGGTGATGATCGGCGCTTCTGCCAGCTTTGCGACGCCGATCGGATATCAGACAAATACATTGGTTTATGGTCCGGGCGGCTACAGCTTTATGGACTTCTTGCGTTTTGGCGTGCCACTGAATGTAATCTCGGCCATCGTGTGCACCATCTTCATACCGCT
>JAUSPL010000400.1 GCA_030656535.1 Gemmobacter sp. | reverse complement strand
TCATCTTGTCGTGGGGCACGCCCATGTCCACCATGAACGCCATCGGCACGACCGCAAACGCCTCGTTCACTTCCCAAAGATCGACATCTTCCACGGTCCAGCCCAGCCGATCCAGCAGCTTTCGTGCGGCAGGAACCGGCGCGGTGGCAAACAGAGCGGGCGCATGCGCATGGCTGGCGTGACCCATCACCCGTGCGCGGACCTGCAAACCTTCGTGTGCTGCCACTTTGGCTGAACACATGACCAAGGCGGCTGCACCATCGGAAATCGACGACGAATTGGCGGCCGTTACTGTCCCGTCCTTTTGGAAGGCTGGCTTCAGGGTCGGAATCTTTTCTGGCCGTGCCGAGGCAGGCTGTTCGTCCGATGCGACCGTGGTGTCGCCCTTTTTCCCCGGCACATTGACCGGCGCGATTTCAGCAGCAAAGGCCCCCGATGCTTGTGCCGCCAGCGCCCGGTTCAGCGAGGCCAGCGCGTAATCGTCCTGCGCAGCGCGCGAAAACTGGAACAGAGTCGCGCAATCCTCGGCAAAGCTGCCCATCAGGCGGCCCTTCTCATAGGCATCCTCCAGCCCGTCAAGAAACATGTGGTCGACCACTTGCGCATGACCCAGACGCGCCCCGTTCCGCATTTTCGGCAGCAGGTACGGTGCGTTGGTCATGCTTTCCATGCCACCGGCAATCATCAGGCCGGTCGATCCCAGCGCGATCTGGTCATGCGCGATCATCGCGGCTTTCATGCCGGATCCGCACATCTTGTTCAACGTGGTGGCCGGAACCGAATCGGGAAGTCCCGCGGCAAAGCCGGCCTGCCGCGCGGGGGCCTGACCTTGGCCTGCGGGCAAGACACAGCCCATCAGAACCTCTTCCACCCGATCAGGTGCCACACCTGCACCGTTCAGGGCCGCTGCAATTGCGGCTCCGCCCAGCGCTGACGCCTCGACGCCGCCAAATGCGCCCTGGAACCCGCCCATCGCCGTGCGCGCCGCACCTACGATCACTACGTCTTGCATATTTGCCTCTCCCGTATGGCCTGATCTGCGCTTACCGAATGGTAATACCTGGGGTCTAGCCTGCGGCAATGCTCAGGGAAAGGAGTCCGGTATGGATATCAGATGCGAACATCATGACGGGGCCCTTGTCGCCCGGGTCGGGGCAGACAGGATCGACGCCGCCGTGGCAATTCAGTTCAAGGACCGCATGCGCGAGGTCATGCAGGATTCCGCAACCCGTGTGATCCTTGACCTGTCGCGTGTCGGGTTTCTGGACAGCAGCGGGTTGGGGGCTGTGGTCGCGGTCATGAAATTGTTGGGTCCTGATCGCAAACTGGAACTGGCTGCCCTGACACCCACGGTGGAAAAGGTATTCCGTCTGACCCGTATGGACGGAGTGTTCACCATCCACGCCAATGCACCGGCATCGCTGCATCATGTCCGATAATGCGGTGCCTCCGCCCTCTCCCCCCCGGGTCAGGCTGGTGTTCCCGGCCGAACCATTGGCCGTTCGCGCAGCGGTTGGCAAACTTTTCGATCATATGCCGACCGAACTCTTGTCCGAAGATGAGCGTGGGACTGCAGAAATCGTTATCGCCGAAGTGCTTAACAACATAGTGGAACACGCCTACGCAGGCGCGCCCGGCAATATAGACCTGACACTCGACCCGACCGATACAGGTTTGAACTGTGTCATCACGGATCAGGGCAGGCCTATGCCGGACGGTGTTATCCCGATCGGCGTTTTGCCTACGGGCGTGGGATTGGATCAACCAGAAGGCGGTTTTGGCTGGTATATGATTCGCGCGTTGTCGCGCGACATCTCCTACAACCGTCGTCCCGATGGAAATTGCCTGACATTTCACCTGCCGCGCCGGCAGGCGGCATTTCTGGCCGGGTTTCCGAACTGCATCGGGTCGATGACACAATGATGCCACTATTCCCACCAATTCCCGCCCTGCGCAGCGGCTATTCATCCTCCTGTAGCTGCATAAAGCTTCACTCGGCGTCGTGGGCAACAGCCCCCACCCAGCCCGCGACGCCGAGGTCCAGTTTGTGCAAAATGCGTCATGGCGTCGCGCGCGCCGGGCAATAGCGGCCCTTTCCTTGGCTGCAGTCTGCTATAGGCTGCAAAAAACCTTGGGGAGGAATGATGCGCGATTTTCAACGTCCTGGCCGTTCGGCCGTGTTTGCCATGAACGGGATCTGTGCGACATCGCACCCACTGGCAGCCAAGGTTGCCGTGGATGTCCTGCAAGAGGGCGGCAATGCCGCAGATGCTGCGATTGCTGCGGGCGTTCTGTTGGGCATTTGCGAACCGCAGATGACGGGCATAGGTGGCGACGCATTTGTCTTGCTGAAACCTGCGGGGACCGAGCAGATTGTCGCGCTGAACGGCTCGGGCCGCTCGCCTGCCGGTTTGTCTGCTGAGAAAATGCGGGCCGACGGCCTGACCACAGTTCCGACCTACGGCGTCGAATCTGTTACGATTCCCGGCGCAATCGACGCATTTTGCCGGCTGTCCGAAGACTGGGGTCGGTGGGACATGGCGCGCACCTTGGCCCCCGCGATCCGTTATGCCGAGGAAGGTGTGCCCGTCGGGCAACGGACCGCGCTTGACTGGGGCAACTCGGACCACCTGAAGGGATCAGCGCGCGATCATTTCCTGCTCAATGGCAAAGCGCCACGACCCGGCCAGATATTTCGCGCGCCTGGGCAGGCCAAGGTCCTGCGCCATATCGCCCGCGACGGCCGCGCCGGGTTCTATGAGGGCGAAGTGGCGCAAGATATGGTCGACAGCCTGCGCGCGGCGGGCGGGACCCATACGCTGCAAGATTTCGCCGCCACCCGCAGCGATTACACCACGCCGGTCAGCGGTCCCTATCGCGGGGCAGAGCTGGTTGAACACGCTCCCAACGGGCAGGGTGCGACCGCGATCTTGATGCTCAATATCCTGTCGCATTTTGATATTCCGTCTATGGATCCTTTTGGGGCCACCCGTGCTCACCTGGAATCCGAGGCGACAAAGCTGGCCTACGACGCCCGGAACCGATTCCTGGCGGATGCAGATCATACCACGCGGCTGGCGCATATGCTGGCGCCGGAAACCGCCGCCCGGCTGGCCGCATTGATCGACCTCAACCGCGCCCAGCCCGCAACAGCCGCGCTTACCGAAGCAGTCCACCGCGACACGGTGTATCTGACAGTCGTTGATCGGGACCGGATGGCCGTATCGCTGATCTATTCAGTGTTTCACAACTTTGGATCCGGACTCGCATCACAGAAATTCGGGATCGGGTTTCAGAACAGGGGCGCCGGGTTCACCCTGACCGAAGGTCATCCGAACGAAGCCGGCGGCGGCAAGCGCCCGATGCACACCATCATCCCCGGCATGTTGCGCCGCGATGACCGCCTTGTGATGCCCTTTGGGGTGATGGGCGGGGCGTACCAACCTGCGGGCCATGCGCGGCTGGTGTCGAATGTCCTGGACTTTGGCATGGACCCGCAAACCGCCATCGACGCACCGCGCTGTTTTGCCGGGCCGTTTTCCGGTCAGGATGGGTTGGGGCTGGAGTCCGGCTATACCGATCACGTCATGGCCGATCTGGCGGCCAAGGGCCATCTGGTACGCCGGATTGATGAACCTCTGGGCGGTGCGCAAGCCATCTGGCTGCATGAAGACGGCTTGCTGGAGGGTGGATCTGACCCGCGCAAGGATGGCTGCGCACTGGGATATTGATCGGATGCCCCGGCGCAAGCCAGGGCCCTTGATCTCAGTTCAACTGGAACTGCAACGGATAGCGGCCATCCTCGAAATCCCCGAACAGATCGGGCAGATCGGGGTGGTCGACTGGTTCGCCTGTGTCGTCGGGAACAAGGTTCTGTTCGGACACATAGGCGACGTAATAGCTTTGATCGTTTTCCGCCAGCAGGTGATAGAATGGTTGATCCTTGGACGGACGACTGTCCTCGGGAATCGCACTGTACCATTCGTCACTATTGGAAAACATCGCATCAACGTCGAACACGACGCCGCGAAACGGGTGCTTGCGATGACGCAGCACTTGTCCGAGATGGTATTTGGCTTGAGTCTTGAACATAGCACGTCCCCCACCTTTGTTATTACTCCTGCACCCCACCATTTGTCCATGCATGCGGGCGGACATCACCGGAAACAGTGTGTTCGTATTGAAGCCTCGCGGGATTCTGATCGCGGCGACAGTCGCGGGCATTTGCACGGCGACGCTTTTCGCGTAGTATGGAAAAAAATAACCGCGAGAGGCACATGAGCAGACTTCTTCGCGCGTCAGTCCTGTTGCTGCTGTTGGCCTCTTGTGGCGGCGGCAACTTTTCGGCGCCTCGTAATCTGGACGACGCCTGCGACATCGTGCGCGAACGTCCCAAATATCACAGCGCCATGCGCGCGACCGAGCGCAGATGGGGCGTTCCGGTGCCCGTGCAGATGGCGATGATTCATCAAGAATCAAAGTTCATCGGCAATGCCCGTACCCCGTTCCGCTATTCATTGGGTGTCATTCCCATGGGGCGGCAAAGCTCGGCCTATGGCTATAGTCAGGCTTTGGACGACACATGGCGTGAATATCAGCAAGAAACCGGACGAGGCGGGGCGCGGCGCGACCGCATCAACGACGCAACCGACTTTATGGGCTGGTATATGACCCAAAGCCGAGATCGGCTGGGAATCCCGTTGGCAGACGCGCGCAACCAGTATCTGGCTTATCATGAAGGCCGAACCGGTTTTGCCCGCGCAAGCTATAACGCCAAGCCTTGGCTGGTCGCGGTTGCGGGCAGGGTCGCCGACCGCGCATCGCGTTACGACGCGCAGCTGCGCGCATGCCGCAAGCGTTGAACCATCGCTGGTTCGGCGCGCAGTCATGATCGTTCTCTTGCCAAGGCATGCACGTTTACGTGCGCCTTGGCAGGCTTAGGGGTTGCCCCCAGTGCATCAGCGATTGACCAAATGCGCAGCCATGCCTTTGGCGGCGCGCGGTCACGCCATGACCAATCAGAGGGGTCAAGACCGCTCTGGGGACTGGTGACGCGAAAGACATCACCCTATCAAGGCACAAAACCACAAGACGAGGGCACGGGATGTTTATGGATTACGAAGCTCTGGCCGTGCAGATGCGGGCGCTGTGTCATGGCGAAACCGACGAGGTCGCCTTGATGGCGACCTTTGTGTGCGAATTGCACCACGCCCACCCCTTGTCGGACTGGACCGGATTCTACCGTGTCACGGCGCCAGAGACGTTGAAGATCGGCCCCTACCAAGGCGGGCACGGCTGTCTGGTCATTCCGTTTGCGCGCGGTGTGTGCGGCGCGGCGGCACGGACCGGGCAAGTCCAGATCGTGCCCGATGTGGACGCTTTTCCCGGCCACATTGCATGTGCCTCAAGCACCAGATCCGAAATCGTCCTGCCTGTGTGGAACGGGGCGGGGCAGTTGCTGGGCGTACTGGATCTGGACAGCAACACACCAGCCGCCTTTGATGAGGCAGATGCAACCGCGCTGACCGCCCTGTTGGCC
>JAUSPL010000388.1 GCA_030656535.1 Gemmobacter sp. | reverse complement strand
TTCGACCAGAAGCTCAGGTCCGCCGTCAAGGTCGGCCATCACGGCCGCCGCAAGATCACGCATTGTGCCGATATCTTGCACGATTTCGTCGTCTTCGGCCGTCTCGGCCGCCGAGCGCACGATCAACCCGTGGCCTGCTGTCGCCCCGGCCATCGCCGTTGTCGCCAGCGCCTGCAGCCCCGTGCGCACATCCTCATCCCGGATGCGGCGCGATATGTTCAGCCCCGGTGCGTCCGGGGTGACAATGGCCAGCCGCGACTTGAACAGCACCCGCAGCGTGACGGGAACCGCTTTGCCGGGCTCGGTCGCGCCAGACACCTGCACGATGACCTTTTGTGCCGGGGCCAGCCCGGAAACCTGCCGCAAGAACCCCATTCCGCCGGGCAGCTTGACGAATACGCCGCCCTGACCCTTCATCGGCCGGTCAACCACGCCGCGCAAGATGGCACCGGGTTGCAGCGGATCATCGGTCGCGCTGTCGATCAGGAAATCAAGCAGCACCCCATCCTCGATGAGGGCCGCAGCGGGTCGCCCCGCGTGCGTGTCCAGTGCGACAATGCGACCCTTCATGCCGTGCCCTCCAAATGCGACGCATAGACCGGGTATCCGGCGGTCTGCAAAAGCTGCGCGGTTTCTACGACAGGCAAGCCGACAACCCCGGTGAAAGAGCCGGAAATCCACGGGATGAATGCGCCTGCAAGCCCCTGAATGGCATAGCCGCCCGCCTTGCCTTGCCACTCGTTGCTGGCCAGGTAGGCGTTCAGTTCGACATCCGACAGCCGCTTCATCTTGACTTCGGTGACGACTTCGCGGTGCCACAACCGCGCGCCGCGCCGAACGGCGATACAGGTGATGACCTGATGCCTGCGCCCGCCCAACGCCACCAGAAAGGCCGCAGCCTCGCCTGCGTCGCGGGGTTTGCCAAGGATGCGGCGGCCCAGTGCGACAGTGGTATCGGCGCACAGCACAACGTCATCCGGCTCTGCAACCACTGCCATGGCCTTTTCCTGCGCCAGTCGGGCGCAATAGGGGCGGGGCAGTTCGCCGCGTCTTGGGTCTTCGTCGATGTCGGGGGGCAAGATGGCATCAGGGACAAGCCCGATCTGCGCCAGAAGTTCCTTCCGGCGCGGGCTGCCTGACCCAAGGATCAACCGCATCTTACTTGAATCGATAATTGATCCGGCCCTTGGTCAGATCATAGGGGGTCATTTCGACCTGAACTTTATCGCCTGCCAGAACTCTGATGCGGTTCTTCCGCATCTTGCCTGCCGTATGCGCAATGATCTCGTGGCCGTTTTCCAGCTCGACCCTGAACGTCGCATTCGGCAAGAGTTCCTTCACGACGCCGGGGAATTCGAGCAGTTCTTCCTTGGCCATGGTCACTCCAACGCAAATTAGCCCGCGGGATCCGCAGGCGTAACGTAAATGCGCGCTGCCTGAGGAAAATTCAAGGGAAAACGTCGTCCCAATCGATTCGGGTCCACCGAATGTGACGGTTTTGTCCGGTTTGCGGCCAAGGCCAAGCCTTGTCTGACGGTCAGGATGCTACGAAAGTGGCATAACCCATAGGCCACCCATCTGGATCAGGTTGGTCGGCGCCACCCGGAAATCCACAGTGCGGGACCCTTTTGCAGCCTTCTGATTCCGCGACGGTTTGAACAAATCGCCTTGGTGCCTTGGCCGCCAAAACGACTGCGCTCTTAGGTCCGCAGCAGGCAGGTTTGGGATAGGGTTTGTCCGAAAATCCCGGTATTGCCCCGCAATGCGCTCGCTACAGCGCGCCGGTAAAGAAGGGCAGCGCAGGGTTATTCACCCAAAGCAAGCCGGTCCGTCTGTTCTGGCCAATGCAGCAAATTCAGGACGCCCCCGTCGCGCCGGGTTTGGTCGATCAGGGCGCGGCTGATGTCGGCCACTGCCCATCCGGCTTCGTCCATCGTCGTTTGCGCCAGGATACCGTCATCCGGCCAGCCATCGTCAGGAGGGCCATAGATTGCCGCGCGCCCCCGATTCGCCTCGACGCCCGCGCACCAACAGGCCAGACCCACCAACGGCGACTGAACCACCACGCATTGGCTTTCCAGCGCCCGCGCCATCGACCCGATACGCACGCGGCTGAACCCGGCCATGGTTTCCGTGCAGGACGGCACCAACAGGATTTCGACCCCCCGTTCGGCCAACGACCGGGCCAGCAAGGGAAACTCGCTGTCGTAGCAGATGATGATCCCTATTCGACCCAAGGGCGTGTTGAACACCCGCAGTGCGTCGCCGGGGCGGATACACCAATCCTCGCGCTCGAACCGTGTCATGATCTGCTTGTCTTGATGCCCGATAACTCCGTTGGGGCCAAAGAACGTTGCGCGGTTCACCGGACGCGACCCCGCGATCTGTGTCTTGCCGGGACTTGAGTCGGCAAAGACGGGTCCTGACGCGCCAAGGATGTGAATCCCGTGCTGCGCTGCCAGCCGCAGATGCAGTGCATCTGACGCCGCGCGGTGGCCCGCGACCTGAAGCAGCGACGCCTGTAGATCTGCGGCGACCTTGGCGCCCCCCAGACTGGCCAGTTCCATGGCCCCATATTCAGGAAACACCAGAAGGTCCGCCCCGGTGGCTGCCCCCTTGGCAACCCAGCTTGTCAGCTTGGCCTCATACGCCGTGAAATCATCGAACCATGTCAGTGGATAAGCAGCAGCGGCTATCCGAACGAGGTCAGAAGTCAATCGCGATGCCTTTTTTCTCCCAGTCGCCAAACCGAACCGGCTCGGGGCCATTGCGCCCGCCAAGTTCTATTGGCAATGGGGGCGCGCCCGCGGCGCGGCGGCGTGCCTCTGCTTCGGCCAGGGCACGCACAGCGGCAGGGGGCAGATCTGTTGGTTGCTTGGGGTCTGGAATGTCGGACATCGGGCGGTGTTCCTTGTCTCGGGGTTCCCTGTGATATACGCGCAAATGCGGATGAGACAAGCAATGCGCCCAAACGGGCTGCGCTAATTAAAGAGGGCGATGGATGGCAGAGGCATTGGGCGCGCGGCGGGCTGGGGTGGCAGTGCTGTTGCAGGTGACGGCGGGACGCATGCTGTCGGATGTGCTTGCGGATGCCAACGGACCGCTGTCCAGACTTGCGCCCGATGACCGCGCCCGGGCCCAGCGTCTTGCGTTGTCTGCGCTGCGCCGGATCAACTCGCTGGATGTGCTGCTGGAAAAACACTTGCGCAAGTCGCCTGCGGACGAGGTGCGCGCCATCTTGTGGCTGGCGTCAGCCGAACTTGTCGAGCGTCCTGCCGATGCACACGGCATCGTCAACGCCGCCGTGTCCTTGACCCGTGAAGGAAAACGTACCGCCCCGGCGGCAGGTTTTGTGAACGCTGTGCTGCGCAAGGTGGCGGGCGATCCAGGGTTGGCCGCCCTGCCGGTCCAACAGATGCCGCGCTGGCTGCGGCAACCGCTTGTGCATCTGTGGGGCCGCGCGGTTGTGACCGGGATCGAGGCCGCACATTTGGCTGGCGCCCCGATAGACCTGACGGTCAAAGACCCCGCGCGGGCAGAAGAATGGTCGCAAACACTGGGGGCCGATCTGTTGCCGACCGGCAGTCTGCGGCTGCGCACCACGGTGCAGGTCACAGGGCTGCCGGGCTTTGCGACGGGTGATTGGTGGGTTCAGGACGCTGCGGCGGCGATCCCGGCAAGGATGTTGAACGCAACCCCCGGCGAGTCGGTTCTGGATATCTGCGCCGCACCGGGCGGCAAGACGCTGCAGATGGCCGCCGCAGGCGCGAACGTCACGGCGCTTGATATCTCGGGCCCCCGGATGCAGCGTTTGCGCGACAACCTGACCCGCACGGGTCTGAGCGCCAATCTGGTCACGGATGACGCATTGGCATGGCAAGCGCCCGCGCCGTTTGACGCTGTGCTGTTGGATGCGCCATGCTCGGCCACCGGCACGGTGCGCCGGCATCCTGACCTGCCCTTTGTCAAGGACGACAGCGATCTGCCAAACCTGTTGACCTTGCAATGCCAATTGATCGACCGCGCCGTTGCGCTGACCCGTCCGGGTGGACGCATCACCTATTGCACCTGTTCGTTGCTGCCTGCGGAAGGCGAGGATCAACTGAGTGCAGCGCTGGCGCGTCACCCGTCGCTGACCGTGATCCCGCCAGAGGGCCTGCCCGACGACTGGATCACCGCACAGGGCGCGATCCGGCTGCGTCCGGATTTTTGGCCGGACTCGGGCGGCATGGACGGGTTTTTCATCGTTACGCTGCGCCGGGCCTGAACAAGACAGCTGACACCGCCGCCCGGTATTTTCCCCGGGTGACAGAGCGCGACCCCGCCGCTATGGTGCAGGCCGAGCATCACACGGCAAGCCGCACAGGCACCACAGGCAATGACGGATACCCCGCCCCCTTCCGCTGGCCCAGACGGCCCGGACCCAGGCCGCCGGACCCGGCTGGCCGACCGCATCCATGCATGGGCCGCCGGGTGGTCAAAGCCCGCGACCGCGTTTGAATCGCAACCTGAACCGCGCACCATCGGGATGATGGCGCGGGGTCGGCAATTGGTGGCGGGCAACTATCTGTTGGGGGGTGCGCTGGTCGAGGCTCCGGGCCGGTCATTGTGGGACGTGATACCGCCTGACGTTGCGTTTTCCGATGCGGCGCAAGGGTTTGCCTGGCTGGATGACCTTGCCGCCGTGGGTGCGCCGCCTGCGCGCAAGGTGGCTCAGGACTGGGTATACGGGTGGATCGCCCGCTATGGCAAAGGGCGCGGCGCCGGTTGGACGCCGGATCTGACCGGGCGCCGCCTGATCCGGTGGATCAATCATGCGCTGTTTCTTTTGTCGGGCCGCGACACCGCCGACAGCACAGCCTATTTTCGGGCGTTGTCGCGCCAGACCGTATACCTGTCGCGCCGCTGGCACACGGCCGCCCCCGGTCTGCCCAGGTTCGAGGCGCTGACAGGGCTGATCTATGCCGGCCTTGCGCTGACGGGGATGGAGCGACTGGTTGATCCCGCCGTCGCCGCGCTGGCCCGCGAGTGCGTCCGCGAAATTGATTCCGAAGGTGGAATTCCCACCCGCAACCCCGAGGAATTGCTTGAGGTCTTTACCCTGCTGAGTTGGGCCGCGCAGGCGCTGGCCGAGGCTGGACGAACCGTATCGCCTGAACATCTGGCCGCGATCGAACGTATCGCCCCAACCCTGCGGGCGCTGCGTCATTCCGATGGGGGGCTGGCGCGCTTTCACGGAGGGGGGCGCGGTCTGGAGGGGCGGCTGGATCATGCCCTGGCCCAATCCGGCGTCAAGGCAATGGCGGCAACTGGCCTTGCAATGGGGTTCAACCGGCTGTCGTCGGGGCGCACCACTGTGATCATCGACGCCAAGGCCCCACCCGAAGGCCCCGCCTCCGCCGCAGCCCATGCCTCTACGCTGGCGTTCGAGCTGACTTCGGGGCGTCGGCCGCTGATCGTCAGTTGCGGGTCAGGCGCACCGTTCGGGCCTGAATGGCGACGGGCAGGTCGGGCGACTGCGTCTCATTCCACCCTCGCGCTTGAGGGGTTTTCGTCGTCTCGTCTGGGGCAGGGTGAACGGTTGACGGACCGAGCCCAGGTCACCCAAGCCCGGCAAAGCGCAGGACAGGATGGGCAACACCTGCTTTTGGGTCACAATGGCTGGTCTGCGACCCATGGGTTGACCCACATGCGCGCGCTGGAACTGTCGACCGATGGCCGCAGGTTGACCGGCGAGGACAGCCTGGGCGCCTATACCGGGGTCGAACGCAAGCGGCTTGATGCGGTCATGGAGGCGCTGCGGATGCAGGGTATCCGGTTCAACGTGCGATTCCATTTGCATCCCGAGGTCGACGCTGAACTGGATTTGGGCGGAACCGCCATATCACTTGCCTTGAAAAGCGGCGAAATCTGGGTCTTTCGCCACGACGGGTCGGCGACATTGTCGCTTGATCCGTCCGTCTACCTTGAAAAGGGCAGGCTGAAGCCCCGCGCGACGAAACAGATCGTTCTTTCCGGCATAGTCCTCGATTATGCCGCACAAGTTGGCTGGACCTTGGCGAAAGCACAGGATACCCCGCTTGCCATACGCGATCTGGAACGGGACGACCTGACCGCGCAGTGACACGAAAGGGCAGAGCCATGACCAATCTCGTGCCGATCGGCCGCGCGCTGATCTCGGTTTCCGAAAAATCCGGTGTGATCGAGTTTTCACGCGCACTAGCCGCGCAAGGAGTCGAGTTGATTTCGACAGGCGGCACAGCGATGACGCTGCGCGCCGCTGGCCTGAAGGTGCGGGACGTGTCCGAAGTGACCGGCTTTCCTGAAATGATGGATGGGCGCGTCAAGACATTGCATCCGATGGTGCACGGGGGCCTTCTGGCACTGCGCGATGACGATGAGCATCTGGTGGCGATGGCCGCACACGGAATTGAACCGATCGACCTGTTGGTGGTGAACCTTTATCCGTTCGAGGCGACGGTAGCCAAAGGTGCCGACTATGACACCTGCATAGAAAACATCGACATTGGCGGCCCTGCGATGATCCGCGCGGGGGCAAAGAACCACCGCTTTGTGAACGTGGTCACCGACCCGCAGGACTATGCGGGCATCCTGGCCGAGATGAAGACACATGACGGGTCCACAACGCTGGTTTTCCGTCAGCGTCTGGCCCAGATCGCCTATGCCCGCACCGCCGCCTATGATGCTGCCGTCTCCACCTGGATGGCCGGCGCAATCGGCGAGACGACGCCGCGCCGCCGCGCTTTTGCCGGCACTTTGGCACAGCCCCTGCGGTATGGTGAAAACCCGCATCAATCTGCGGCGTTTTATGTCGATGGATCGAACCGACCCGGTGTCGCCACGGCGCACCAATGGCAGGGCAAGGAACTGTCCTATAATAACATCAACGACACCGACGCCGCCTTCGAGTTGGTGGCCGAATTCGCGGGCATGGGCCCTGCCTGCGCCATCATCAAGCACGCCAACCCCTGCGGCGTTGCCACGGGTGCGACCTTGGCCGAGGCCTATGCCCGGGCGTTTGATTGCGACCGTACCTCTGCCTTTGGCGGCATCGTCGCGTTGAACCACCCGCTGGATGGACCAACGGCGGAAAAGATCGCCGAGATCTTTACCGAAGTCGTCATCGCGCCCGGTGCCGACGATGCGGCGAAAGCGGTTTTCGCAAGCAAGAAGAACCTTCGCCTGCTGACGACCAAGGGCTTGCCCGATCCGGCGTCGCGCGGGCTTGGCTTCCGGCAAGTGGCAGGTGGATTTCTGGTGCAGGACCGCGACAATGGCGGTGTCACTTTGGCCGACCTGACGGTGGTAACCAAACGCGCGCCGACCGATGCCGAGCTGGCGGACCTGCTGTTCGCGTGGAAGGTGGCAAAACATGTCAAGTCCAACGCCATCATCTATGTCAAGGATGGCGCCACCGTCGGCGTTGGGGCAGGGCAGATGAGCCGGGTCGACAGCACCCGCATCGCCGCGCGCAAATCACAGGATATGGCCGAGGTGCTGGGCTTGGCCGTGCCCTTGACCAAGGGTTCGGTTGTGGCGTCGGACGCGTTCTTTCCGTTTGCCGACGGGTTGCTGGCTGCGGCCGAGGCCGGGGCAACCGCGGTAATCCAGCCAGGCGGGTCGATGCGCGACGCCGAGGTGATCGCAGCGGCCGATGCGGCGGGGCTGGCAATGGTCTTTACCGGGATGCGGCATTTCCGGCACTGATACGCAGTTTCCTGTGGGCTTGGCCGGGGGGTACCCCTGAACCATGCGGCCACAAGGCGAAATGAAAGGCAGGCGGATGAGACTGGCAGGGATCGTCGCGGGGATCACGCTGACGCTGGATCAGGTGACGAAATATGTCGTCGTGCATTTGATGTCGCTCGACACGCGTCATGCGATTGAT
>JAUSPL010000380.1 GCA_030656535.1 Gemmobacter sp. | reverse complement strand
GTCCCGCCCCGGTTATGACCACCAGTTTGCCGTCAACCGTCATGCCCTGTCCCCCGCTGCTATCACACGACCGTAAACTAACCCGGGGCAGGTGAGGAATTCCAGCCCCGCCACGCATGCCCTTTCCATTTCCCTTGACCGCCGCAGCGCAAGTCGGGATGCTTGGCTGAAGTCCATTCTTTTGGAAGGTATGATTATGTCACGGATGACGCCGCTGTTTATGGGTGCTGTTGCAGGTTTCTGGGCCGTTACGCCCGCCTTTGCCCAAGTCACCCCGGAAGAGGTCTGGGGCAATTGGAAAACGCTTGCAGAATCCTCGGGTGTCAGCGTCTCGGCCGCATCCGAAAGCCGGGTCGGTGACACACTGACGCTGGTCGATGTGACCGTCAAGTCCGATCAGAACGGCGCGCGTATCACCGCGCCCATGGGGACTGTCTTGATGCGCGCTGGCTCGGGTGGCACCGTCGAGGTGATGATGAGCCCCGAGTACACGATGGACATCAGCATTGACGAACAAGACAGCGATCCGGTGGAAATGGCGCTGAGCGTTGCGCACACGGGTGCCAAGATCGTCGCGTCGGGCACGCTGGACAACCTGACCTATGCCGCCAGCGCTGAAAGCATTGCCATTTCGCTGGACGCTCTTTCCGTCAAGGGCGAGGAAATGCCGCTGGGCGTCGAGATCTCGATGACAGGCGTGGCCAGCACGTCGACAACATCCGGCCAGGACATCCGGGACCAGACCGCCGATCTGACAATCGCCGAACTCGCCATCGCAGTAGATGCCGAAGACCCCGAGGGCGACGGAACCATGACGTTCTCGATGGCGTCAGAAGCCTTGGCCATGCGCTATGCGGGTACGATGATCCCCGGAATGGCGGGTCCTGATATGGCCAAAGCCCTGCGTGATGGCCTGATGGTCCAGGGCAGCTATGCGATTGGGCCGACAAGCTTTGATTTCGATTTTGCCGACAAGGCGGAAACGGCGAAAGGCCAAGGAAACATTGCCTCAACGGCGCTTGATTTCAACCTGAGCAAAGACGCGCTGAGCTATACTTCGTCGGCGGTTGGGGTCGATGTCACGGCGTCGGGGTCGCAGATCCCGTTCCCCGAGCTCAAGTTTTCTCTGGGTGAATATGCTTTGGGCCTGACGATGCCCGTGATCAAATCAGACGTACCCAGCGACTTTCGGGTTCTGCTGAGACTGGTCGACCTGGTGTTGCCGCCCGAAATCTGGGCCATGGGCGACCCAACCGGCACATTGACCCAAGGTCCGGCGACCGTCGTCCTGGATGCAAAGGGCAAAGCCAGGATGCTGGTGGACATCATGGACCCTGCCGCCACCTCTGGCGAAGAGATCCCGGGCGAAATCGAGGCTCTGGACATCACCGAATTGAAACTGAGCGCAGTGGGCGCCGAATTGACCGGGACTGGCGCGTTCACCTTTGACAACGCCGACAAGACAACCTTTCCCGGCATGCCTGCGCCTGATGGATCGGCAGATTTCAAGCTGGTCGGGGGCAATGGCCTGCTGGACAACCTGATCGCCATGGGTGTCATTCCGCAAGAACAAGCCATGGGGATGCGGATGATGATGGGGCTGTTCGGGCGCGTCGGCACAGACCCGGACACTCTGACCTCCAAGATCGAGGTCAAGTCGGATGGCACGATCCTGGCCAACGGCCAGCGAATCCAATAAGCGCAAAAAAGATCAAAAGGCGCCCCGGTTCATACGGGGCGTCTTTTGCATGGCGGCAAACCGCTTGTCAGCGCGGCACCGGCGCATTACCTGCGAAACTGACCCCCAAGAAAAGGCCAAACAGATGTCCGACACCCTTGCCCGATTGACCGACGTACTCCTGACTGCTGCGAACCGCGCGGGGGCAGACGCGGCTGATGCGATGGCGGTCAACGGAACTTCGGTCGGGATCGACGTGCGGGGCGGCCGGCTGGAACAGGCTGACCGATCCGAAGGTATCGATATCGGGCTGCGGGTGATGGTCGGGCAACGGCAGGCCTGCGTGTCGTCCTCGGACATTTCAGACTCGACAATCCGGGCGATGGCCGAGCGCGCGGTTGCGATGGCCCGCGAAGCCCCCGAGGACCCAACCGTGGGGCTTGCGGACCCGGACCAGTTGGCACGCACCTGGGACCTTGCGGCGCTTGAACTGGACGACCCAACGCCTGAACCCGACGCCGCCACCCTGCAAGAGGATGCGCGCCGGGCTGAGGCAGCAGCGCAGGGTCATGCGGGTATTTCGCAGGTCGATCAGGCCTCGGCCAGCTATACCCGGCGCGCTTTTCATCTGGCGGCCTCGAATGGATTTCAGGGTGGCTATGCCCGAACCTCGCGCGGGGTGTCTTGCGTGGCAATCACCGGGACCGGCACCGGAATGGAGCGCGATTGGGCAGCCGAGTCGCGGACCTGGCAGGCAGATGTGCCAAGCCCAGAATCGGTGGGACATCTGGCCGCCGAGCGCACCCTCGCACGGGCGGGCGCACGCAAACCGCCGACCGGGGCCTATCCGGTGTTGTATGACGAACGGGTTGCGTCATCGCTGATCTCGCATCTGCTGTCGGCGGTAAATGGATCGTCGGTGGCGCGCGGATCCAGCTGGTTGCGCGACGGGCTGGGACAGCTTGTGTTGCCTGCGGGCATGGTGGTGACCGAGGACCCCCTGCGCCCCCGCATCGGCGGGTCGCGGCCATTTGATGCCGAGGGTCTGGCGTCGCGGGCGCGCGATATCGTCGCGGACGGCGTGTTGACGGGCTGGGTGCTTGACCTTGCGACCGGGCGAAAGCTGGGGATGGCCAGCACCGCCAACGCCGCACGGGGGCCTTCGTCACCGCCCTCGCCGTCGACCGGCAATATCACCCTGAGCCAGGGCACCGCCAGCCGGGACGACCTGATCCGCGACATGGGGACAGGGCTGCTGGTTACGTCGCTGATCGGGTCGTCGATCAACCCGACCACCGGGGACTATTCACGCGGGGCGTCGGGATTCTGGGTCGAGCGTGGACAGATTGCCTATGCGGTGAACGAATGCACGCTTGCGGGGAACCTGCGCGACATGCTGTTGCGGATCACCCCAGCCAATGATGCGCGGGAGCACCTGTCGACGCGGGTGCCTTCGCTGCTGGTTGAGGGGTTGACCCTTGCCGGGGAATGATCTTGCCCTGGTGACCGACGCCGCGCGCGAAGCAGGCGCGGTTGCGATGCGGTTTTGGCGCAAATCGCCCAAGGCCTGGGACAAGGATCACGGCGCTGGCCCGGTCACCGAGGCTGACCATGCCGTCAATGACTGCCTGTCGGCACGGCTGCGTGGCGCCCGGCCAGCCTATGGCTGGTTGTCAGAGGAGACACCGGACAACACCGACCGGCTAAGCGCCGAGGCAGTGTTCATCATCGATCCGATAGATGGAACCCGCGCCTTCATCGCAGGAGAGGAGGTGTTTGCCGTGGCCATCGCGGTGGCGCGGCATGGCAAAGTGACGGCGGGGGCGGTCTACCTGCCCGCACTTGACCGCATGTACGCGGCAAGCGACACCGAAACTGCATCCCTGAACGGCCGCCCCTTGGCCGCCAGCCTTACCGCAGAGCCGGATGGCGCGCGGGTGCTGACGACCGCGCCGAACATGGCGGCAATCCATTGGCCCGGCGGCGTGCCCAACCTCAAACGCAGCTTTCGCCCATCGCTGGCTTACCGCCTGTGTCTGGTCGGCGAGGGGCGGCATGATGGAATGGTCACCTTTCGCGACGCCTGGGAATGGGACATCGCCGCAGCCAGCCTGATCGCCAGCCAAGGCGGCGCAGTAGTGACCGACCGGCTGGGACACCCATTGCAATTCAATGCCCGGCACCCTCAGTCCGCCGGGGTCATCGCAGCCGCGCCGGCGCTGCATCCGGCCTTGATGCGCCGAATTCTGGTGTAATGCCTGCAGACCATGTGCGCCGGCTGTTGATCGGCGCCGCCATGTGCCAGGGGTTGGATCAGCGCCCCCGCCCCTGCGCCAAACCAGAGAACCCCTAGAGCATGTCGCGGCCATCGCGATTCAGGATTCCCTTGAGACCTGATCTGTGATTCCCTGTCTGCGAGGCAGATATGGGGGTCAATGATGGGCAAGCCGCATCCTGTAGAGCTCCGGCAGCGGGTGGTGGACCATGTGGCGGAGGGGAACACGCACCGGTCGAC
>JAUSPL010000377.1 GCA_030656535.1 Gemmobacter sp. | reverse complement strand
AGGCCATCGAGGGTGCGATCGTTCTGGACAATGTGTCGCTGTCCTACGGCGACCATGCCGTGCTGAACGGGCTGAGCTTTACCGCCGTCGCAGGGCAACGGACCGCCATCGTAGGGCCATCCGGTGCGGGCAAAAGTACGGTGTTCCATCTGCTGACCCGGCTTGTCGATCCGCAGTCGGGGCGGATCACGCTGGCCGGACAGGACATTGCGGGGCTGGATCTGGACAGCCTGCGCGGCCAGTTCGGGGTTGTGTCTCAGGACGCCTGGCTGTTTGATGAAACCCTGCGCGACAATATCCTGCTGGGGCGCACCGATATTCCCGAAACCCGGCTGACGCAGGTGCTGGACGCCGCGAATGCGACGGAATTCGTGGCCCGCCTGCCACTGGGGCTGGATACGCCCGCAGGCCCCCGGGGGTCCGCGCTGTCGGGTGGCCAGCGGCAACGCATCGCCATTGCCCGCGCGCTGGTGCGGGATGCCCCGATCATGTTGATGGACGAGGCGACCTCGGCGCTGGATGCCGCCTCCGAGGCGCTGGTGACCGAAGCCCTGGACCGCCTGGCGCAGGGACGCACCACCCTGGTCATCGCCCACCGGCTTGCGACTGTGCAACGCGCAGACCGCATTGTCGTGATGGACCGCGGCAGGGTCGTCGATCAAGGAACCCATGCCGAACTTATGGCGCGCGGCGGGATGTATGCCGACCTGTGCAGGTTGCAGTTCAGCACCGCCACCTGACCCCCTTTCGCGCACCGGCAACAGGGGTATACTGTCCAAGACCAATCAAGGAACCGCAACATGCAGGGCGAAACCGCAACTGACCGCAAGGTGCTGGCCCTGACCGGGCATGATCGCGACAGCTTTCTTCAGGGACTGGTCAGCAACGATATCCGCCACCTTGCACAGGGGCCGGTCTATGCGGCGCTGTTGTCCCCGCAAGGCAAGTATCTGGCCGACTTCTTGCTGGTTCGCCAAGGGGATGCCGTATTGCTGGATATCCACGACAGCCTTGCCGAAACCACGCTGCGCCGATTGTCGATGTACCGGCTGCGCGCCGATGTTCAGATCAGCCAGACCGATCTGATCGTGACGCGCGGCCTTGGACCTGCCCCAGAAGGCGCCATATCGGACCCCCGCCACCCCGCGCTTGGCTGGCGCCACTATGGCACGGTGCCCGGCACAGCCCCCACCATCGACTGGGATGCGATCCGTGTTGCCCACTGCATCCCGGAAACCGGCATCGAACTGATCCCCAACGACAGCTATCTGCTGGAAGCCGGGTTTGAACGCCTGCACGGGGTCGATTTCCGCAAGGGTTGCTATGTCGGACAAGAAGTCACCGCCCGGATGAAACACAAGACCGAGCTGAAAAAAGGTCTGGCCTTGGTCGACATCAGCGGGACCGCGCCAGTCGGCACCGAAATCCTGGCGGACGGCAAAACCGCCGGAACCCTGTTCACCCAGTCCAACGGGCGCGCCATTGCCTGGCTGCGGTTCGATCGGGCGGCGGGCGACATGACTGCGGGTGACGCGCAACTGCGGCTTGTGCACCCCCTGCCCGCCTGACCTCCGGATCCATACTTCTGGTCAAATGCACCCGCGCAGCAAAAAGGGGATCAAAAGACCCCCCCGCGCCGCCAGACGATCCCAAGTGCGCTCAGGCCCAAGTGCGCTCAGGCACGTTCCGAATATTCGAACAGTTCAGTGTTCACCACGATGCGCTCATCCACCCCGACGAATGGCGGGACCATGACGCGGACGCCGTTGTCCAACACCGCTGGTTTGAAGCTTTTCGAGGCTGATTGGCCATTCTGCACCGGCTCGGTCTCGACGATCGTACAAATCACCTTGACGGGCAGTGCCACGTTCAGCGCCTCTTCGCCAAAGTATTCAACCGTGGCCATCATGCCGTCTTGCAAGAACGGGCGGCGATCGCCCAGCAGATCGGCATCGATTTCGGTTTGCTCGTAGGTTTCGCTGTCCATGAAGACCAACTTGCCGTCGGTCTCATAAAGGAACTGTTGGTCCTTGCGTTCAAGCTGGGTCTGTTCCACCTTGTCCTCGGACCGGAACCGTTCGTTCAGCTTGCGCCCATCGCGCAGGTTCTTGAGTTCCACCTGCGCAAAGGCCCCGCCCTTGCCGGGCTTGACGTGGTTCACCTTGACCGCTGCCCACAGGCCACCGTCATGTTCCAGGATGAATCCAGGCTTTATTTCATTTCCGTTGATTTTTGGCATGACTGAACCTTGCGAAATGCTTGATCGGCGCGTGAATGTGCCTATATCTTGACGACTGATCTGTGGCAAGGTGACTAGATGATGTGGCGGGTCGGTTAAAGCCATGCATCTATCGCATAGCAGACATTCCAAATGGGTAAGACCGAATCGACGCAAAATGGTCATATTCGCCCGACACTGACGGACGCAAGAGCAATAATAAAAGGACGACGAAATGGCTGATTTCGTTGATGGAAGCGCCTATAACTACGAACAGGGCCAACGCGCGCGCAAACTTTTTGCCGCCGTGGTTCTTGCCGCATTGGATGACGCAATCGCGGATGACAAGAAATACGGCAACGGTCCGGAACAGATCGCCCGGTGGGCGCGGTCGCGTGACGGCCGCGAAGTCTTGTCTTGCGCCGGGATCGACCCGAACGAACGCGTGGTCAAAGGTCTGATGGAATTCGTGGGCAAAGGTGTCCGCACGTCGGTCGCCTTGTCGCGTGAGGAATCCGAGCGCCGTCACGCGCTGGAACTGGAACATTCCGAAGCCGCCTGACCGCTGCAAGGACCAGACACGGCCCAACACCAAAAAAGCAAACCGCGCCCTGCCGGGCGCGGTTTGCTTTTCCACGGAATAAATCCCCGGCAATACGGGATCTTCCTTGGGCTGCCCCTCAGGCAGCGCCAAATCTGTTGCGTGCAAAGACACCGATTTCGGTGATCAGGCTGGCCAAAGGGCCGGGCGCCTCTGCCTGACCCAAGACCCAAGGCAGAAGGTCCTGGTCGTTTTCTTCAAGCAGGGCGTCGAAACGGTCCAGTGCGGCCGCGTCCATCCCCGCAAGATTGGCATCGGCATAGGGCCCAAGGATGATATCCATTTCCTTGGTGCCACGCCGCCATGCGCGCATCTTCATGCGTTTCAGGCGGGCTTCTGCGGTTTCGGTCATTCTCTGTTCGCCTCCAATGCTTTGCGCAGCCGCTTTTCGGCCCGCGCCATTCGTTCGGCCAGCCGCGCCTGTTCGGCCGCCAGCCCGCGCAATTCGCCCAAGGCCGCGCGCAGGTCCGGGGTGATGGCTGCGTCCGGCCCATCCGGACCGTCGCCTTCGCCCGTCAGCATCCAGCGGATCGACACCCCCAGCATGCCTGCCATCATTTGCAGCCGGTTGGCGCGCGGTTCAAGGCGGTCGTCTTCCCAGCCTTGCACCGTGGAGTGCCTTACCCCCAGACGACGCGCAAGCTCGGCCTGCGTCATCCCTGCCGCCTCGCGCGCGCCAGCGATCCGGTCACCAAATGTTGCGGTTTCTTCACTGAACCAGCCAGGTGCCTCAGATTCTGCCATCATGCCTCTCCTTTTTCCGATAACGCTTGATCGCTTGTCGGCGCCACCCTAAGACAAGGCGCCGCAAACTTCAAACCGCTCCCCCCGTTCCAAAGGTCCAGAGGTCCAGATGCCCTTCCTGTCAGATATGCTGTCCCGCGTGAAACCGTCCCCAACCATTGCCATCTCCAACAAGGCCCGCGAGCTTGCCGAGCAAGGGCGCGACATCATTGCGCTTTCAGCAGGCGAGCCGGACTTTGACACACCGCAAAACATCAAGGACGCGGCGAAACGTGCGATCGACGAGGGCAAGACGAAATACACCGCAGTCGACGGCACCCCTGCCCTCAAGGCTGCCATCTGCGCCAAATTCAAACGCGAGAACGGGCTGGACTACAAGCCTTCTCAGGTGACCGTGGGAACTGGCGGCAAGCAGATCTTGTATAATGCGCTGGTCGCCACCTGCAATCCGGGCGACGAAGTCATCATTCCGGCCCCCTATTGGGTTTCTTATCCCGATATGGTGCTGCTGGCGGGCGGCACCCCGGTTGCCATCGAATGTCCGGCGCAGACCGGTTACAAGCTGACCCCCGAACAGCTTGAGGCCGCGATCACCCCGAAAACCAAATGGTTCATCTTCAACAGCCCGTCGAACCCGACCGGCGCGGGCTATACCCGTTCGGAACTGAAGGCCCTGACCGACGTGCTGCTGCGCCACCCCCACGTCTGGGTGATGACTGACGACATGTACGAACACCTCGTGTTCGACGATTTCGAGTTCGTGACCCCTGCGCAGGTCGAA
>JAUSPL010000366.1 GCA_030656535.1 Gemmobacter sp. | reverse complement strand
CCCCGACGCAGATCCCAATAGCTGACCGTACGTGCAAAGCAAGAAGATGGTACACCGCAGTCCCGCCAAGAAAGAGTTTCTTGACCGCATTTTTACAGGCTAATCGCCAACGAAACCATGTTCAATTTGGTCAATAGTGTTACCCTACCACAACACCGACAGGGACACGAACGGGGACACGCAATGATTGAAAAGAGTATCGACTTTTAATCCAAAGATTGAATTCCATAACATTTATTTATCTCCAATCTAATAGATGAGTCGCCTGACAACACGGCCGCGAGGCCTCATTCCTACTTCTACAAGTGACTTGTAATTGCAACTTTGAGAAACTCAAATTCTAGGGTAATAATTTTGTGGTTATGTGGCATTTGTATCTCTTCACTTCCAGACCAGCGACGCTCGCTTTGGATGATTAAGGATTTGCAAGTTCTACCATTGATTGATTGGGTGGGGTATGAAGAATTTTAGTGAAAATGCGAGACCGGCCTTAAAACGTGCCGAATTTGCTAGGCAATTCTGTTTGGGCGTCGGCATTCCAATCGTTGTCATGGGATTTTATGACAGCCAGACAGGATCGTTCTCGGAGAGTTGGGTTGGGGGCGACTCTAGCGTTGTTGCAGAGCAGTTTTCAGATTTGATTCGGGCAACCGAAGCAAGGCTCGCCATTCATGCTGCTTTGCAGTCAGACAGCGAGGCTGGAACAAAGTTCGAAAGGACGATGGAACGGGCGATCGAGTCGATCACTGTGCTCACAGATCGCAAATTCATTGTTGGGGTATGCAACGCAATCGGTCGCCTGCGCCCGGCAATGGCGTTCCGGATGTGCAATGACCGCGACCCTGCTGCACGGCAGGCGCTTGTCCAGATCGGCATGCCCTATGTCATACAGCAGCTGACCGACAGTCTGCAGGCGCAATCTTCATGGCCCGAAGGTCTGCTCGAAACAACATTTCAGGTACTCTCGATCGAGTTTCTGGTCGTGAACGAACAGAGCCGGATCAAGTTCGACGGCAGGCAGAAAAGTTGCGCGGCGGCAGGGCCATCCGGTTGGGTCGTGTGCAATGACCGGCTCAGCGTGAGTGGCGACAAAGAGCGCAGCAATCTGGAGGAAGCCATTCGCGGAGCGACCTCCGAGAAGAAGCGCACCTCGATCATATCGGTGAACGCGCAGCCGCACGTTGCGCGGCTTGTCGTCGTCACCCCACTGGCAGGCTCTGACCCACCCTTGGCCCTCATCATGTTCGAAAGCCCAAAGGTCGACCATAGCAAACTGCGGGAACAGTTCTTTGGCGCCTATGGATTGACACGGTCTGAGGGCTTGATTGCCCATGAGATCCTGGGTGGAAAATCGGTGGCAGAAGCCGCTGAGGCCACGAACCTGTCTTTGGCCACGGCGCGCAGCTACATGAAACAGGTCTTTGGGAAGACTGGGGTCCATCGGCAAGGCGAACTTATTTCCCTGTACTACACGTCGATCCTGCCGCTTGCGCATGACTTTGACATGTCACAGGCACCGCGTCGCGGATGACAGTCACATTCCAGACTTTGTCATCTACAACCGCTGTCTGACTCGTGTCGCCCCGCGGGCCGCAGTGGGTCGTGTTGTGGCCGGGCGAATATATGTCGTTGAGCAGTGAGGCTCAGGTTGCGGTCGGTCGCAACGACAGCCTTTGCGCAGATTGCGGCCAGCGCAGAGGCTGCTGCCGAGCCGGTCGTGCCTTCGACACCATTTGTCGCGCGCAAACCGCTCGGATTTGAGGACCGCCCACGCACCGCCTCACCTTAGCGGGATATCCCGCTGAAGCCCGCGCAAGTGGCGGAATCGGGTAACGGGAGATTTTCTGTTGGCTGGATTATTGTCTTTGTGCCCTGCGCACTGTTTACAAAATAGATCTTTGCCCACAATCAGGATTGCTAGATGTCAACCCGCATTCCCCAAATAACCCGCTGACTTCGCTGACGAACCCATGGTAAATCCATATAGATCATGGCGTTTACGGCTGGGAGGGACGCATTTCATGGATCACCCAGAGGGTGCGGGCTTGCAGCGGGCAGATCGGATGGATTTCAACCCTCGCGTGCGGCTGGAGTTTCGCGGCACGCAGCTCAGTCCGGACGACGGCCTTCTGGGTGATACCCGAGCTCGATAAAGCGCTCGGCTGTCCGATCTGGCTTCAGCGGCGCTATGCGACAACCCCCGGGGCAAGAACACCGTCCACCGTCTCGACGGGCTATCCCGGCAATCGGTCTATGGGCGGATGAAAGAATCGGGCTTTTTTTCGCCATCAGCTGCCCGCCAACAATGTCCTGCGCGATAAGATCGCGCGCCGGCTGACCCGGCCCTCCCAGACCAATGTCAAACGCTTCTTCGAGGATTTCCATTACAAGGCGCAGAGCTGAGAGGACGAGCGCCGTGTGATCGCCAAGATAGAATGGCATCCGGGTGGGTTGTTCCCGAGGGTCGGCTTCATCGTCACCAACCTGCCGATGCAGCCGGATTGGGTGGTGCGGTTCCACAACCAGCACGGCACCGCCGAGCAGCACATCAAGGAGGGCAAATACGCCTTCCGCTGGACACGGCAGTCATGCCGTCCGTTCCGCTACAACGAGGTCCGGCTGCACCTGCACGCGCTGGCCTACAACCTGGCCACCTTCTTGCGCTGCATCGAGCCCGAGGCCATGGCCGACTGGCCGCTGACCAGCCGGCAACTCAAAATGATCAAGATTGGCGCCCGCGTCGTCCGCCACGCCCGCGCCATCACCTTCCAACTGGCCGAGGTCGCGGTCACAGGCCCGGTGGTGCGCGCCATCCCTCCTGCCACCCGCCCCGCCTTCGAGCGCCACCGTCATGCGCGTGACCGCAATCCTGTCCCAAACTCTACGAAACCGGCTCGACAGGTATATCCGCCGCGCTGAAAACACATCAAAACGCCGAGGATGATCCCGCCGCCTGACCTGCGCCGCCCGGAACCGCGCGCTGCGCGAGGCCAAGTGCCAACCGGAGCAAAAAACGCTTGAATTAATGGCCTCGTCAGGCGATCGTGATCTTAAATCGCAGGCCACTTGGGGATGTTGACTAAAGTTCCTTGTTCGTGACCAGGTGAGGGGAAATATGACCAGTGCGCCTCTCTGCCCCCTGACTGGCGAGCAGATGCGCCCTTGGGTGAACATCATCCGCGATTGGCGACGCAAGAAACCTTGCATGGCCCCCAAGGGCGGCTGGCAGCTTTGGTGGTCGGAGGCCGGGCACTACGGGCAGATATATCCTCGTCCCTCACCGACAGAGGTGGCAGAGTTCTATCAGCTTGATAGCTACTATACCCATGATGATGAGGCGGGCGCGCTGGCGCGGCCCGGCTTTGCCGATTGGCTACGTGTGGGGATCGCTGCACGGTTGGATTCCGGCGTGCATCCATCGGCGGAGTACTGGGTGCGCCGGGTGCCGAAAGGTGCCGTGCTGGGGCTGGATATCGGCGCAGGCAACGGCAACCTTATGCTGGAGCTAGCCCCCCTCATCGAGCGGGTTGTGGGTATCGAACCCGATGCCGAAGCCCGCGAAACGGCGCGCGCAAAAGGATTGACCGTGCTGCCCGGCACAGCCGAGGCGCTGCCCCCCGAGGTCACCGCCGAGCGCTATGATTTCATCGTAATCGCGCATGTTCTGGAACATTGCCTTGATCCGGAGATGGCGCTGCGCAATGCCGCCGAATTGTTGAAGCCGGGCGGGATTCTGGTGGTGGAGACACCCAACAACGCCGCCCTTGGCCTGAGGCAGCAGGGGGCGAACTGGTTCTGGCTGGATGTGCCGCGGCATCTGAATTTCTTCACCGAAGACAGTCTTCGCGCCTTTGCCAGCCGCGCAGGACTGAAGGTGACGGCCTGCGAATACTGGGGCTATGCACGGCAGATGCTGGAGGGCTGGCTGGAAGCGCAGGCCGAGATCGCCGCGTGCATGGACGGCCGCGATGCCGCCCGCCCTGCCGACTTGGCCCGCCAGAGGCGACTGGCGTGGCGGCTCATGGCCCGGACGGCATGGGCCCCGGCGGCGGCGAAATACGACAGCGTGCGCCTGATCTGCCAAAGAACTTAAGGGACGAGTCGGCGGCATTTCCCGAAAACGCGGCCCCCTTGTGGTTCACTAGGTTCTGTCTGCAGTCATTTGAGTCGGTCGAGGGATGAGACGAGGAAGACGAAGCCCATGATGCTGGAGAGGTTTTTCTCGCAGCGCAGGGCGATACGGCGAAAGCGCTTGAACCTTTTGAAAGAAAGTCTCGACCTTGTCGCGCTCGGCATAGAGGCTGGGGTCGAGGGGCGGCTTGATCGCGCTTGAGGGGTTTACCTGGATGTGGGCCTCTGCCCGGACTTCGTTTTCCATCTTGTCCAGCCCACTCCGCCTGGGAAGATGCACATCGATGCGCGTCCGTAAATGTCCGTCTGCTCAAGATCGCCTCCGCATTCGATCTTGAATCAGAATTCAGCGACGTTGGGAACCCTTGCGACCGGCTGGCGAGCGACTGTCGCGTCATCGTTCGCAACCTGGAGAATGCACCGTCAAATCTTGAATTCTTCCTGTGTAGTGCCGCTGATGGGGTTCTGGTTCCGCCAATATCATGTCGAAACTCAAATCCCAGCCCTTCAAACGTCGACACCGAACTTTCAATACTTCGGTCGCGTATATTTTAGCCTGGATCAGCGCCCATACATTACGTCGATCTTCCGATATCCAGATGGCATTCAAGTCTGCGTATCTGAATTGGGAACAAAGCGACCTGATTGTCTTTCTATCTGACGTTGCGTGCTTTGTGGTGTTTGTGCTAAATTCTAAATCACCAAGGATACTTGGTAAAATAAGTGGCACCGCCTCAAAAAAGAGACGGTGCCGGAGGGGGCGGACCGAGGATGGGGTAACGTCCGAGGCCCGGTGGTGCCCCTCAAGGGCGCCCCTAACGGGGCGCCCTTTTAGTTTCCGCCTCGGATCGGAACAACGACCTTTAGATCGTCTGAGGTTCGGCAAGCAGGTCGATGCACAACACGTTTCCGTAGATCGACACGTTTGCGTCCTGCTCTACAAACATCTGAGCGATCTGCAGTTCCGTGGTCGAGATCGTTGTGTTGCCGATGCGATCTTCGCTCAGTTCAACACAGCACGGAAGTGGGTACACATCGGGGACATAGCAATCCACCTCGGCCTGATCCGCTTCGCAGGTGAACATCGTGACGCACTTGTCTTCGAAGTAGATGATACCCTTTCCGTCACCGTCGGTGCCGGTCTTGATCAGGAACTCCATCAACGTGTCGGGGTTGAAGAAGGGGTCGGTTGGATCAATGCCCTCAAGTTCGGACACCAAGCCTTTGATCAGAACGTCCCCGCCCAAGCTGGAGGTGACGCGCACGTCGTCGCCTTCGATCGCGGCCGACAGTGTCCCCTCAAAGTCGGTGTGGAACACCACGCGGTCTCCCTGATCCCCATCAAAGTCGAGGATCGTGTTCGTCCGGCCAATATTCAGGCTGGTTTCCTCACAGACGCCATCGCCATCCCGGTCGATATCATGACCGAACACGAAGTCGTCGCCATCCGCCCCACCGTGCAAGACGTCATTGCCCTCGTCTGCGATCAGGCAATCGCTATCCTTGCCGCCGAACAGCCGGTCATTGCCTTTACCACCAAGCAGCGTGTCCATACCGCCACCGGCTTCGCCCATGTCGCCGCGCAGGATATCGTTGCCGTCGTTGCCAAACAGGAAGTCGTTGCCACGATTACCGTCAAGCAGATCGTCGCCGCGGCCACCATCCAGTTTGTCGTTTCCTTCACCGCCGCGCAGCGTGTCTTTCCCGTCATCACCGGACAGGCAATCGTCGCCATTTCCGCCGTCCATCAGGTCGTTACCGTCGTCGCCGTTCATGACGTCATCGCCGTCACCGCCGAACAGACGATCGTCGCCGTCATTGCCACGGATATGATCGTCGCCTGCGTCGCCATAGACCAAGTCATTGCCTTCATTGCCGGCAAGGGTGTCGTTTCCGGTGCCGCCATAGATGCGGTCGTTGCCTTCGTCGCCGGTCACGATGTCGTCGTCTTCGCCGCCATAGATCCGGTCATCGCCCCGACCACCAGAGATGGAATCGCTGGCTTCGCCGTCTGCCGGGTTGCGATGATCTGCGTTGTCACCGAAGATGAGGTCGTTACCATCGCCGCCGGAAATGCAGTCCGCATTGTCGCCGCCTTCGATGACGTCATTGCCATTGCCGCCAAACAGGTGGTCGTCATCGGCGCCGCCCTGCATGTTGTCGTTGCCATCGCCGCCAAACATCACGTCTTCGCCGCGCTGACCCAACATGGCGTCATCGCCATCACCACCGTACATAGTGTCGTTGCCATCAAATCCGCGCAGGGTGTCTTCGTCAGACCCACCAAACATCAGATCGTGGCCTTCGCCGCCGTTCAGGTAGTCGGCCCCGGCGTTACCAGCCATGACGTCATTGCCGTTGCCGCCATAAAGGACGTCTTCGCCGTCGCCGCCCGACATCATGTCGTTGCCGTCGTTGCCGTACATGACGTCATCGCCTGCCTGGCCCGCCATGCAGTCGTCGCCGTTGCCGCCCTTCATCTCATCGTTTTGAGAGCCACCAAGCATCATATCATGGCCGTCGCCGCCGATCATGTAGTCATCGCCCGAGCCGCCGATCATCAGATCATCGCCGTTGCCGCCGGACAGCTTGTCGTGGCCGCCGCCGCCCGCAAGAACGTCATCGCCATTGCCGCCGGACAATTCATCATCGCCCTGAATGCCATTCAGTTCGTCGCCAAGCAACACGTCATTGCCGTCGTCACCAAACAGATAGTCGTCTCCGGCGTCACCGCGCAGAAAGTCGTTTCCGCCGTCACCAAATATAACGTTGGTCTCTTCGTTACCGGCGATATGGTCATCGCCACCAAGGCCCCTGCCCTTATTGACGCCAATGAGATCCTTAAAATCTCCGTTGTCCGACCCCGGAGTTCCACCTAGCCAAGGAACACCGCCGACGAGAGCCCAAGCCTGAGCTTTTGTTTTAAAAACAGACATCTCATTTACCCCTTTATGGTTTTACGGATAAGTTGAACACATGGCCTGCAAGAACGGCCACTACTTGCTACTGAATGCCCAGATGACTCATCCAGACATGCCTTAAAATAGCCATTAATGTCTTGTTAATAATACCCACAGATGGGGGTGGACCGACGTTGTTACGCAACTCGCGACCCGGGCGCGAGGTTTAAAACAGCGCGCGTGAATAGCCAAGAATAGGCGCTCCGGCTTGCGTGCCAAACCATGGCAGCCCCGCTGCCGTCCGATCTGCGTGTCAAGAAAATGATTGCGCTATGGGAACTTGCCCCGGACCTGTGCGTTGTTAAACGTGCACCGAGTGAA
>JAUSPL010000364.1 GCA_030656535.1 Gemmobacter sp. | reverse complement strand
GGCTGGTGATCCACGAAGCCCAGACCATCCCCGCCGAAGGACAGGTCTTCAGCTTTCACGGCTTCCGGTTCGAGGTCAACCAGCGGCGCGAGAACCGGCTGACCAAACTGAAGATCCGCCCGCTCTGATCTGCGGACTTCTGCCTCTGGTTCCCCCCGCTAGCCGGGGGCACCACCCCTTCGCGGTACCCGCCCGGCCGACAGACAAGGGTTGCTGCGCTGAAACACATCCGAATCGCCCAAACCGAAGGGTCGGGCCCCGGTCCATGTGCCACCTTTGATGAAGGAGGGAGACCGATGCGGTGCCGGAACGAAAAACTCGCACCCAAGTCGCTCTGTTGACCCTGTTTGACAGGCGATGTGCAGATTAAGGCGACAGGTCGACATGGCACTGTCAGCCCCGCCGATAGCGCCCATTGGCCGTGCATTCCGCCAACCTGTGCGCCGACCTACGTCATCCGTGACCGTATTGCAGCGATTATCCCCGAGTTTCTTGACGTTCCATCCCTTTTCCGATAACGCCAGAACATCCGCGCGAGGCGTCTTTGCCCGCGCATATCCGTTGCCGGGGCGCGAGGCAGATATGCGTCCCATCACACTGTGGCCCGATGCCACACCGACAGGACGCTTATGACGAAATTCTCTGATCTGAAGCTGGACCCGAAAGTCCTGCAAGCCGTCTCCGAAGCCGGCTACGAAACCCCGACGCCGATCCAGGAGCAGGCGATTCCCTATGCGCTGGAAGGCCGCGACATCTTGGGCATCGCCCAGACCGGCACCGGAAAAACCGCCAGCTTTACGCTGCCGATGATTACCTTGCTGGGTCAGGGTCGCGCCCGCGCGCGCATGCCGCGCAGTCTGGTGCTGGCCCCCACCCGGGAACTGGCCGCACAGGTCGCGGAAAACTTTGACACCTATGCCAAGTATTCCAGACTGACCAAGGCCCTGTTGATCGGCGGCGTGTCGTTCAAGGAACAGGACCTGCTGATCGACCGCGGCGTCGATGTGCTGATCGCCACCCCCGGCCGCCTGCTTGACCATTTCGAACGTGGCAAACTGTTGCTGACCGGCGTGCAGATCATGGTGGTCGATGAGGCCGATCGCATGCTTGACATGGGGTTCATCCCCGATATCGAGCGCATCTTCAGCCTGACCCCGTTCACCCGCCAGACGTTCTTCTATTCCGCAACGATGGCACCCGAGATCGAGCGGATCACCAACGCGTTCTTGTCGAACCCCGCCCGGATCGAAGTCGCGCGTCAGGCCACAACGTCAGAAACCATTGAACAAAAGCTGTTCAACTTTACCCCCTCGCGCAAAGACCGCAGCTTTGCGGAAAAGCGTGCGGTGCTGCGCAAGCTGATCACCGACGAAGGCGACGCCTGCACCAACGCCATCATCTTTTGCAACCGCAAGATGGATGTGGACGTCGTGTCGAAATCGCTCAAGGCGCACGGGTTCAATGCCTCGCCGATCCACGGCGATCTGGACCAGTCGGTCCGCACCAAAACCCTGGACGGATTCCGCGATGGCAGCGTGCGCCTGCTGGTCGCATCCGACGTTGCAGCGCGCGGCCTTGATATTCCGGCCGTCAGCCATGTGTTCAACTTTGACGTGCCCAGCCATGCCGAGGACTATGTCCATCGCATCGGCCGCACAGGCCGCGCAGGTCGCACGGGCAAAGCCTTTACCATTGCCGTCCCGTCGGACGAAAAATACCTTTCGCAGATCGAAAGCCTGATCAAGCAGCCGATTCCGCGCGGCGAAACCCCGGTGATCGAATTCGACGACAGCCCGGATCGTGGCGAACGCATTCAGCCGAAATCGCGGCACCCCGAGCGCAAGCCGCGCGACCGTCACCGTGAACACCGCCCCGAGCCGAACGACAACCCAGCCAGCACAGTGCCGCTGGACGTTGCTTCGATCGAGGTCGAGGCTGTTGTTCAACCGACGCGCCGCGAAGAAGCGCGCCGGGATGAGCCCCGCCGTGAGGGTCGCCGCGAAGACCGCGCTGAACCACGCCGCGAACCACGCGCCGAGGCCCGGACCGAATTGCGGTCCGACCCCGCACCGGAAACGCGCGAAGAGCCTCGCCGTGAAGATCGTGCCGAACGTCGGGATGACCGCCGCCATGATCGGCGCGATGACCGCCGCCGCGATGACGTCGTTGTCGGCATGGGCGACCATGTTCCCGAGTTTCTGACGCGCAGCTTTGCCCGTCCGGTGTCTGCGGACACGCTGGCCGACCTGCCCGAAGACATGTCCGCAGACCACACCCAGGACACGGCAAACGATCAGTCCACGGACTGATCGCACACCCTACCCAAAAATAAACCCGGCCTGATCTTTGTCCCCCACCTGAAACGGCGGAAAGGCAAAGACCAGGTCGGGTTTTTTTGTTCAGGGGTGGACTTTGTGTCCACCCAAGACTTTGCGGTGTGTCAGGAATCCGACAGGCGGCTGACGACCACGGTGACTTCGGGCTTCTTGCCGATTTCCTCGACCGAAACCTGACGCACGACGCGGCGGATGCCATCATCCAGCTTTTCGTCATTGCGCAAGAGCTTGGCCCCGGCGCGGTCCAGGAACTCGGTCAATTCTGCCTCGATCATTTCCGACAAAACGCGTCCGCCTTTGCCGAACTCGGGCAAGCCCTCCATCTCGGCCCACGGGTCGCCAAGTGGCTTGTCGTTCTCGTCAAGCAGAAGGGTAATGATGACATGGCCATTCATCGACATGCGGATACGGTCGCGTACGACACCATCCAACGCACCGATCAGCACGGACCCGTCAAGGTAGATCCGGCCCGCCTCGATATATTCGGTAACCTCTGGCGCGTCGCCAGACAGATCCATCATCATGCCATTGGTGACAATTTCGGCAGCGATGCCACCCTCGATCGCAAGTTTGGCATGTTCCCGCAGGTGGCGGTGCTCGCCGTGCAGGGGGATGACCATCTCGGGTTTGATCAGGCGATGGACCTGTTGCAGGTCCGGACGGTTGGCGTGGCCCGATACATGGTAAAGCCCGTCATGGTCATCGATCACATCGACGCCCATTTCGGAAAACGCGTTCACAACACGGCCCACACCGCGTTCGTTGCCGGGAATGGTCCGGGATGAAAACAGGAAGGTGTCGCCTTCCTTCATCTCGATCCCCAGATACTTGCCGCGTGACAACTGGGCCGATGCCGCACGACGTTCGCCTTGGGTGCCGGTCACGATCAACATCAGGTTCTGGCGCGGCACCGAAGATGCGTCCTCGGGGGCAATCACTGGGGGAAACCCGGTCAAGACGCCGGTTTCCTGCCCCACGCTGACCATCTTGCGCATGGCACGACCCATCAGACAGACAGACCGGCCCGCAGCGCGCCCCGCCTCGGCCAAGGTTTTCACCCGCGCGATGTTGGACGCAAAGGTCGTCGTCGCCACCAGGCCGCGTGCAGACCCGATCAGTTCATGCAAGGGTTTGGCCAGGGTCGCCTCAGACCGCCCCGGATGCATGCTGAACACGTTCGTGGAATCGCAGGTCAAGACCTTGACGCCCTCGCGGCCGATCTGGGCCAGTACCTCGGGCTCGAAGGGGTCGCCAACGCCGGGCGTGGGGTCCAGCTTGAAGTCGCCAGAATGGAAGATCCGGCCAAGATGCGTCTCGATCAAAAGGCCGGCGCTTTCGGGGATCGAGTGCGCAACGGGCACGAACTGCACACGGAACGGCCCGGCCTCGATCCATTCGGGGCGGGCTTCGTGGATCTGGACCACGTTGGGGTCCTGACCGTGCTCTTCCAGTTTCAGCTTTGCCAGCGCACCCGTAAATCGACGCGCGTGGATCGGCGCGCGCAAGCGCGGCCACAGATGCCCGACGGCCCCGACATGGTCCTCGTGGCCGTGGGTGATGAAGATGCCTTCGATCCGGTCTGCGCGCTCGGCCAGCCAGGTCACATCCGGCATGATCAGATCGACACCCGGTGTGGTTTCCATGTCGCCAAAGGTGACGCCCAGATCGACCACGATCAGACGCTCGCGCCCTTCGGGACCATAGCCATAGACGTAGCAGTTCATCCCGATCTCCCCTGCGCCGCCGAGGGGACGATAGATCAGGCGATTAACAGTCATGCAGTTTCCAGTTCCATGTTGTGACGGTGGATCAGGACGAGGCCATGCATGGTCAAATCATCCTCCACCGTGTCAAATACATCTGTCCCCTGTTCAAACAAGGGTGCAAGGCCGCCGGTGGCGACCACTTTCATCGGTCGGGCGCGCTCAGCACGGATTTGCCGCACGATGCCCTCGACCAGACCGATATACCCCCAATACACGCCAGCTTGCGTGCAGGCCACCGTATTCGTGCCTATGACCTTTGCCGGGCGCGCGATGTCGACATGCGGCAGCGCAGCAGCGGCGGCGTGCAGTGCCTCCAGCGACAAATTGACGCCGGGGGCGATGACGCCGCCGATATAGGCCCCGTCTGAATCGACCACATCAAAGGTTGTGGCGGTGCCGAAATCAACCACGATCAGATCGCCGCCGTGCCGGTCAAACGCACCGGCGGTGTTGACCAGTCGATCGGGGCCCACGTTCGTGCCCTGATCGACGCGCGGCGGATGCGGCAAGGAGCAGCCCGGCTTGCCCACCACCAGCGGGCGACAGTCGAAGTAACGGTCACACAAGACCCGCAGATTGAACACCACGCGCGGAACGGTAGAAGAAATGATTGCCTGATTGATCTGCGCATCGACCTTGGTCAGCCCGATCAGAGTCGACAGCCAGACGAAATACTCATCGGCTGTGCGCTTGTGATCGGTGGCAATGCGCCAGGTGGCCGTGAAACTCGTCCCATCCCAGATCGAAAACACAGTGTTGGTGTTGCCGCAATCAATGGCCAGAAGCATGACAGGAGTCCTTTGGGCATGGGGCATAGGGGCACAAACCAGGCTCGGCGGAATAGCTCCCGCCTGTGCGGGTGTATATGGCATAATCCAGAGAAACAGGCGCACGCAGTGTCATATAGGCGGGAAATAGATATCCGCGGCAGCAATCGACACGTCGCCGTCCGGTGTGCCAAGGATCAAGGCGCCGGAGGGGTCAATTGTCCGAAAGATGCCATGCTGTTCCCTGGTTCCGGTCCGCGCCCGTATCGGACTGCCCAGATGCGCCGCATGGGACAGCCAGGCCGTCCGGATCGGCGCAAAACCATGTGCCGCGAAACTGGCCTCATGACGGGCAAAGGCTGCGGCAAGCGCGGTCAGCAACTGCTCGGGTTGAAGCCGGATCCCTGTTTCGGCCAAGACCGACACCGGAGGAACCGCGCCGGGTTCAACCTGTTCGGGATCGGGGGCTGCAATCAGGTTGACACCGATCCCGATCCCCAGATGATCGACGTCGCCCCCTTGGCCGATGCTTTCCAGCAGTATCCCGGACACCTTGCCACCGTTCAGCAAGACATCATTGGGCCACTTCAGCGCAAACCCGGCCTCGGTGCCAGCCAGCCCAGCCAACGCGTCCCTTAGCGCCAAAGCCGCGATGAACGACCGCAGCGCCGCCGCTTGTGGTCCACCGCCGGGGCTCATCACCAATGTCGCGTGAAAGTTTCCCCGTGGAGACACCCAAGGACGCCCACGTCGCCCACGCCCGCCGGTCTGAAACCCAGCCATAATCCATTCCGGACCAGTCAGCCCGGGGGCCACGCGCGCGGCCTCCAGGTTGGTGCTGTCCACCTCGGACAGCACACGCCGACCAACCCCATTTGGCCAGATATCAGCGGACAAGCGCGTCTGCCGCAGCCGCCGCAAGGGGCTCGATCCCGAACAGATTGATGATGCCCAACAGCATGATCGCCGCCGACCCCATCATCAAGGCCCATTGCACCGGCGCCATCTTGCTGTCCAGGCCTTCGGTTTCCTTGCCAAAGTACATGTAGAACACGATACGCAGATAGTAGAACGCACCAATGACGGACGCCACAGCACCGGCAACCGCAAGCCAGGTCATGCCCCCGTCAACCGCTGCCTTCAGCACATAGAACTTGCCGAAGAACCCGACCATTGGCGGAACGCCCGCAAGGCTGAACATCAGCAGCAACAGCGCCAGGGCCTTGGTCGGTTCGGTTTTCGAGAACTGATTCAGGCTTTGGATATCGGTGACCGGACGACCGTCACGTTCCATCGACAGGATGAACGCAAAGGTGCCGACGTTCATGGTGACATAGATGGCCATATAGACCAGCATGGCCTGCACGCCCGCCGCAGTTCCAACCGCCAGCCCGATCATCGCATAGCCCATATGGGCGATCGACGAATAGGCCATCAGGCGTTTGATGTCGCGCTGACCGATGGCGGCAATCGCGCCAAGGAACATCGACACCACGGCCATTCCCGCGATCACCTGCCCCCAGTCGCCCGGAATTGTGCCGAACGCATCATGCACAAGCCGCCCGAGCAGCGCCATCGCGGCAACCTTGGGCGCGGTGGCAAAGAAGGCCGTAACCGGCGTCGGCGACCCCTCATAGACGTCGGGGGTCCACATGTGGAACGGGGCCGCAGACACCTTGAACGCAAGTCCCGCAAGCATGAACACCAGACCGAACAAAAGCCCCAAAGGAACTTCGCCGCCCAAGGTCGACAAGATGCCGCTGAACAGCGTGGTCCCCGAGTATCCATAGACAAGCGAAGCGCCGTAAAGCAGCATCCCCGAAGACAGCGACCCCAGCACAAAGTACTTCAGCCCGGCCTCGGTCGACCGCAGGCTGTCGCGGCGCAACGACGCGACGACATACAGCGCCAGCGATTGCAGCTCCAACCCCATGTAAAGCGCCATAAGGTCACCCGACGACACCATCATCATCATGCCGACGACAGACAGCGCGATCAACAGCGGGTATTCAAACCGGTTCAGGCCGCGGCGCTGGACGTAATCCTGGCCCATGACCAGAACCGCCGCCGCCGACACCAGCACGACAATCTTGGCAAAGCGGGCAAACGCGTCGTCGATGAACATGCCGCCGAAGGCGGTGGTGGCCCCGGTTCCGGCGATGCCGATCCAGAGCGCGACCAGCAGGAACAACCCGGCCGTGCCCCAGGTCAGGGCCGGGGTCAGCTTGTCCTTGCCTGTGTAGACCGCGAACAACAATGCGCCCATCGCCCAGACGACAATGACGAGTTCAGGCAAGACAGTGGAGATATCGGCGGCGATCATCGCGCCCTCCTCAATGCGAGGCCAGACGGTGGCCCGCATCAGCGGGCACCGCGGCCTGATAGTCGGCGACAAGGGCGGACACGCTGGGCCCGATGATATCGGTCACAAGCGCAGGTTAGACGCCCAGAAGGATGGTCATGAACACCAGCGGGGCAAAGATCGCCCGCTCGCGTCCGGTCATGTCAGTAATGGACTTCAGGCTTTCCTTGATCAGATCCCCCAGCACGACACGGCGATACAGCCACAGCGCATAGGACGCCGACAAGATCACGCCGCTGGTCGCCACTACGGCCACCCAGGTGTTGACCTGGAATACGCCCATCAGGGTCAGGAATTCACCGACAAACCCCGACGTGCCCGGCAGGCCGACGTTTGCCATGGTGAACAGCATGAAGATCAGCGCATAGGCCGGCATCCGGATCACAAGGCCGCCATAGGCGTCGATGTCGCGGGTGTGCATCCGGTCATAGATCACGCCGACGCACAGGAACAACGCGCCTGAAATGAACCCGTGGCTGATCATCTGAAAGATCGCGCCGTCGAT
>JAUSPL010000361.1 GCA_030656535.1 Gemmobacter sp. | reverse complement strand
GCGCTGGATCTGTATTTCGACCGCCACGACGGACAGGCCTGCACGATCGAGGATTGGCTGACTGTGTTCCAGGACGCAACCGGACGCGATCTGACGCAATTCCGGCGCTGGTACACCCAGGGCGGCACACCCCGCGTGAAGGTGTCCGACCACTGGGCCGATGGAACCTACACCTTGACGCTGGAACAAATGACCAGCCCGACCCCGGACCAGCCCGAAAAGGCACCGCAGGTGATCCCGGTTGCGGTTGGATTGCTGAACCACAATGGTGACGAGGTGGTGCCGACCACGGTTCTGGAACTGACCGAAAGCCGTCAATCGTTCCGGTTCGACGGGCTGGCGGCGCAGCCCGTTCCGTCGATCCTGCGCGGGTTTTCCGCCCCGGTGATCCTGGACCACGACCAGACCGATGAGGAACGCGCGTTCTTGCTGGCGCATGACACAGATCCCTTCAACCGCTGGGAAGCCGGGCGCGCATTGGCGAAACAGGTACTGGCACGGATGGTCACCGACGATGCAAGCCCCGGGGCCGACTGGCTGGCGGCGATGGCGCGGGTGCTGCGCGACGATACGCTGGACCCCGCGTTCCGGGCGCTGACCCTGCGGCTGCCCGGCGAGGATGACATGGCCCAGACGCTGCACACAGCGGGCATCGTGCCAGACCCCGACCGGATCTGGCGCGCGCGCAAAAGGCTGGGCGAGGCGCTGGCAAAGTATCTGGCGGCGGATTTGCAAGATACTTATGAAGCGCTGGCGGTGCCGGGCCCCTATTCGCCCGACGCCCGCGCGGCTGGCCAACGCGCCCTGCGGCTTGCGGTGCTCTCGCTGATCTCCAGGCTGGATGGGGGCATGCGTGCGACGCGGGCCGTGGCGTCCGCGGACAATATGACCGACCGAATCGGGGCATTGGGCTGTCTGATCGAGGCGGGTGGCGGCGGGCCGGAACTTGCGACCTTTGAACGTGACTGGCGGGGCAACCGGCTGGTGATGGACAAATGGTTTGCGATACAGATCGCCCATGCAGCGCCGGCCGATGCGGTGGCCGTCACGGCACGGCTTACCACCCGTGCAGATTTCGACTGGAAAAACCCCAACCGGTTCAGGGCCGCAATCGGCGCGCTGGCGGGCAACCATGCCGGATTTCATCGGGCCGACGGATCAGGGTACCGGTTGGTGGCGGACTGGCTGATCCGGCTGGACGGGCTTAACCCGCAGACAGCCGCCCGCATGTCGACATCGTTCGACACGCTGTCACGGTATGACGCGGATCGTCAGGCGCTTATGCGGGACGAGCTGCGCCGGATCCTGGCGGCACCGGGCCTAAGCCGCGATCTGGGGGAAATGGCGGGGCGGATGCTGGGCTGATCCGCGCTGCGCCGGGTCCACGGTCGCCGCATGCCGCAGGGGGCGGCGACCGCAGTTCCCGCACCGACCTGACGTGTTGTGGCAAAGAACGGCCACAGCCCTCGGGAATCTTTCGGAAAACGGAATTGCGGACTTGGCCATAGCCCCCGAATCCCTGTATCCTTACAAGTCACCGTGGGGGAGTCTGCCATGCAGCGCTATGAATACAAAGTCGTGCCCGCGCCCAAAAGGGGTGAAAAGGTGCGTGGCGTAAAGACGACAGAGGACAGGTTTGCCCATGGTCTTACGCTGTTGATGAATGACTTGGGGCGGGAAGGCTGGGACTATATCCGCGCCGACACCCTGCCTTGCGAAGAACGTGTGGGCCTGACCGGGCGCACCACCACCTTTCAGCACATGCTGGTCTTTCGACGTCCGCTGCCCGAGATTGCTGTGCCACAGCCGCATGTGCCGGTCGCCGCCGTCAGCCCCGTCGCAAAAGTGCACGCCACCGCGCCCGAACCTGCTGCGGCGGAACCCGTGACCCTGCCAGCCCCGGACCCTATGGATGAGGCTGCGCGCCGCAGCGTTGTTCAACCGGTCTTTTCGCGGCCTGCCCTGACCGTTTCGCCGCGCCTGTCAGCGGTGCCCGAATCCGGACCCTCGCCCGCCCTGGGGTCTGCGCGCGCGAATGGCACCCACGCCGAGGGCCCCGGCCACGCCACCAAGTAGCGCGCAGGCGGGTCCCCCTCAGCTTGCTCCGTCGATTGCGCTGATCTTTTTGACGCGCAACCGCCGGTCCCACATCGGTCAGCTGGCCGAAATATCCATCGCCAAGGCGTGAATACGCCCGACCAATTCAGGCCCAAGCGCCGCGTGCACCGCGCGATGTCGGGCGATCCGACTCATCGGACCAAAAGCCTCTGCGCTGATCGCGACGTGGAAATGCGTCTCGCCAGACCCGTCATCGCCGGCGTGGCCTTGGTGTTTGTGGCTCTCATTGACCACTTTTAGCTGTGCCGGGGTGAATACCGCCGTCAACCGATCACGAATTTCATCCTCTATGCGCATTTTATCCTGTCAACCCCTTCACCTGCCCGCGAAAAAAACTAGACTTGCCGCCCTGAGTCGGAAAGGCAACCCATGGCGACCAAATCACCCTTCGATTTCGACATCCGCGTCTCGTCCGACAAGAAGCGGCGCACCCGCGGCCGCCGGGGCATGTCCGGCGCGCATGAAAATTCACAGCGGGCTTGCACCTTCGCAGGCTGCATGGAACCCGGACAATATCGTGCGCCCAAGTCGGCGGACAACCTGGACGAGTATCTGTGGTTTTGCAAAGACCACGTCCGGGAATACAACCTGAAGTGGAACTTCTTTCAGGGTCACACAGAAGACGAGTTCCAGCAGTTCCTTGACAAGGATCGGGTCTGGGGACGCGAAACCCAACCCTTTGGCAAAAAGCCCGATGAAGGCCGGGCTTGGGCACGGCTTGGCGTCGACGATCCGATGGAAATCCTTGGGGAAAAGGGCACGCGCAATCCCGGAAACGGACCCCAGCGCAAACTGCCCCCGACCGAGCGCAAGGCGATCGAAATCCTTGATGCCCGCGACACCTGGACGCGTACTGAAATCCGCAAGCAATACAAAAGCTTGGTCAAGGATCTTCACCCAGACCTTAATGGCGGCAACCGCTCTGACGAAGACCGGCTGCAAGAGGTCGTTTGGGCCTGGGACCAGATCAAGGACAGCCGACATTTTCGTGACTAGGGGGTGCCAACCCCCCCTGCGGGCCAAACCGGCCTGTCTGCCGCACCCCAACCACCCCAATGGCCCGCAAGGGTGAAGACAAAGGATACCCGATGGCCTCCGGTTCATTCGCCCGCCTCAACGTCAAGATCCACCGCGAAGGGTGGAAATTCATCGCGATCTTTGCCGTCGTCACCGCCGTGCTGTTTGCGATCTGGGAACCG
>JAUSPL010000359.1 GCA_030656535.1 Gemmobacter sp. | reverse complement strand
CGGTTCCCCGATCCGGTGCTTGCTGCGCTGAAAACCGCGTCGGATGAGGTTCTGGCCGAAGAGGCAGCCAAAGACCCGATCTTTGCCGAAGCCCTGACATCGCTGCAGGCCTACATGGCCGGCGTCGGCGAATGGGCCCGGTTGCAGGCGCTGCCCCGCGACTGACCGAGTTTGACAGCGTCGGACGGCCCAGAGAACTTGGGCCGTCCGTGACAAGAGCGGGGAAAGCAATGCCAAGATTTGCGACACGCGTGCTTGACGTATTGTGCCTGCCCGCACAATGGGTCAGCTGGCTGACGTTGCCATTGATCCTTTCGATCCTGATCGGGGTGATCGCGGCCAAGATCGGGCTGAATGTCCTGGCGTCCTGGCAAACGCCAATTCCAGTACTGGGACGAGCGATTACCGTGAACAGCCTGCAAGATCTGCAATGGTACATTTTTGCGCTGCTGGTACTGTTCGGTGGTGTCATGGCGCTGCGGGACGAACGTCACGTCGCCGTTGATACATTGGTTTCCACCTTGTCGCCGCGCAGCCGACTGATGCTTCGGACGCTGGGTGATCTGCTGTTTCTGGTGCCATTCTGCGCAATCATCACGTGGTATGGCGCAAAATTCGCAATGGTCTCATTCACCACGGGCGAAGGGTCCACACAAAGCGGGCTGATGACGCGCTGGGTGATCAAGGCGATGCTGCCGCTGGCCTTCGGGTTTCTGACCCTTGCAGGGCTTACACGCGGCTTTGGGACGGCACTGGCGCTGATCCGGGGACAAAGAGGGTAATATGGGCGAACATTTGTGGCCGGTGCTGATGCTGATCGGCCTGGTAGCAGGAATCTTTTCTGGCTACCCCGTCGCCTTCGTCCTTGCGGGCGTCGGTATCTTGTTCGCCTTTCTGACGGACATCCCAATCCTGTTTCTAAGCCTTGGCGTCGGGCGGATCTATTCGGGCGTGCTGGCGAACTGGTTGCTGGTGGCAATACCCCTGTTCGTCTTCATGGGCCTGATGCTGGAACGCGCGGGCATTGCCGAACGGTTGCTGCGGTCGCTGGCTGCCGTGTTCCGGGGGATGGCAGGCGGTTACGGCTTTGCCGTGGCGATCATCGGCGTGGTGATGGCCGCCTCAACCGGGATCATCGGCGCTTCGGTGGTGCTGATGGGAATGATGGCGCTGCCTGCCATGCGGGAAAACAACTATGACATGCGACTTGGATCGGGGCTGATTGCGGCGTCGGGCACGTTGGGCATTCTGATCCCGCCGTCTATCATGCTGATCATTCTTGGCGACCAGCTGCGGATTTCGGTGGGGGATCTGTTCATGGGTGCCGTGGTGCCGGGGTTGCTGTTGGGCGCGCTGTACACGGGGTATCTTATCGCCGTCGCCATCTTTGCGCCGCACCGGATGCCGCCGGCCACACGCGCAGCAGCGATGCCCTTTGGTCAGGCGCTTTGGGCACTGACCCGCGATCTGCTGGTACCGATTGCCTTGATCCTGTCAGTGTTGGGGACCATCGTGGCCGGGATCGCAACGCCGACTGAATCCGCCGCAATCGGGGCCGCAGGGGCGTTGGCCCTGGCCGCGTTCTCGGGCAACCTGCGCTTTGTCGCGCTGCGCGACGCGCTGTATGACACCACGCGGACCACGGCGATGATCGTGTTCGTGATGATCGGCGCCTCGATCTATTCTGTCGTATTTCGTCGCCTGGGTGGCGATGCCATGATTACCGACATCTTCCTGATCGACGGCCGCGGGCCTTATACCGTGCTGCTGACCATCATGGTGCTGATCTTTATCCTTGGGTTCTTTCTTGAATGGGTCGAGATCACCTTGGTCGTCGTGCCTATTGTAGCCCCGGTCTTGGCTGCGCTGGATTTCGGCATGACGTCTGAGCAGGTCTTGATCTGGTTTGCCATTGCGCTGGCCGTCAACCTTCAGACCTCATTTCTGACGCCACCCTTTGGCTATGCGCTGTTCTACTTGCGCGGAATAGCCCCTGACCTGCCCATTTCGGTCATCTATCGTGGGGTCATTCCCTTTGTGCTGTTGCAGATCCTGGCACTGGCGCTGGTGCTGATATTCCCGCAGCTGGTGCTGTGGTTGCCAATGAGTCTGCGCTGAACCAAGGCGTTTGCGGCGTGGGTCACGCCGCGCCCAGATCGACCCGATCCTGCACCCCGTGCAGGATGCGGGCCCAGTCCCGGCGAGATCATCATCAACCTGACGCCAGATGGTCCAGGAAGGCGTTCCAACGCCCCTGCAAAGAATACGGCAACAGTGACAAGGGCCCTGGACCCCACACACAGACCAGATCAGCCGGGGATCGTCACCACGACATTGCCGATCCCGCCGCGCTCTACCCGCAGGTGCGCCTCGGCGATCCGGTCGAGAGGATACGCCGCCCCGATCGCGACGCGCAGCTGCGCGGCATGGTCAGCGAAAAACGCCATGGCCGCCGAACGACCGCTGGGCGGCAGGTTGAACCCCTGAATGAACCGCAGATTCGCGCCTTTGGATGCAAACGCATAGTAAGGCACCACAGGCTGCGGATTGGACGAACAGGAATAGGACGCAATCCACCCGTTTGGCACGATCAGCGCTGCGTCCGTGGTCATGTTGGCGGCAAAATCGACTTCGACAATGCGGTCAACCCCGACGCCGCCCGTCAGGTCCATTACGCGCGCGGTCACGTCTTCGGCCCGCCGGTCGATGACCGCATCAGCGCCAGCAGCAAGCGCATGCGATGCGCCCTCTGCCCCGCCAACGGTCGCGATCACACGCGCGCCGCCCAGCCGCGCCATCTGGACGGCCAGATGCCCGACCGCCCCCGCGCCGCCTTGCACCAGAATGGTCAGACCTGCGACCGGCCCATCCGCAAAGACACAGCGATGCGCCGTCATGGCAGGAACGCCAAGACACGCCCCTTCGGCCATGCCGACCGCATCCGGCAATGCAACCGCCTGCGCCGCATCAATGGCGATCAATTCGGCAGCGGTTCCAAATGCCCGGCCCAGCGTACCGTAGCCGCCTTGGGCGTTGTAAAGCCATACGCGCTGGCCAATACGACCGGGATCAACCGCGGCCCCCACTGCCACGATGACGCCCGCCCCGTCGCAATGGGGCACGATCAGGTCGTGCCCCATCGCCATTCCGCCCCAACCGGCACGGCGTTTTACATCCGCAGGATTGATGCCCGATGCCTTCACCGAAACCAGCACCTCTTGTGGTGCCGGGTCAGGGTCGGCCATTGTCCCAACCTCAAGAACCTTGTCCGCAGGCCCGGTCTGCCGGTAAAACGCCGCCCGCATTACGCAGTGACAAGCTGAATGTGGCGAACCGCCTGTTTCAGCGCCGACACCAGCCGGTTTTGCCCGCGCATCAGGTGATTTTGCGCAAATCCAAGGGTATCCGCATGCAGATCCAGTTCCGACGCAACCGCGATGGTTGGCAAGGCGGGGATCGTCACGGCCGGGTCATGCCGGAATCTTGCCTCGCGGCAAAAGTTGATGGGCACAAGGATACGCGCCAGATCCTGAATCACGGTGTTCGCCTGCGCAGCCGAAACCGTGCCTGACTCCACCCCGGCGTGGAACGAATCCAACGCCGCAAGCAAGTCGTTGGCCGCAGTTTTTGACGGGGTCAAATCAAAACGGTCGCCAGCCTTGGCCTGATACCCTGCGATGGTGCCTTGGAATTCGCGCGCTGTCGCCCGCCAGTCAAACGGCAAGACCGTGGCATTGGCTGTTCTGAGGATCGCGAGCAGATAAACCTTGATGTCGCGGAACAGGATGTCCCGATCAGCGATTTCCAGAGTGTCATTTTCGGTGTGCCAGGCGATGTTCGCGCCACAACCACCAACCCCGTAATAGCCCTTTTCCTCGCGCAAGCTGTCCGACATCGTTGACGACAGCATGAAATAGCTGCTGATCCCGATGTTGTTGAAGGAATAGTCGCCCGCCCGATGCGGACGTTCGCCCTGCGCAACTTTGCCTGCAACTTCCTGGATCACCTCGGAAATCAGCGTGTCGGTTTCGGTCATGCGCGAAAGGTTGTTGAACTCGGTCGCCCACCGGCAGCCAGGGCTGTCGCAATTGACCTGCGCTACACAGTTTTCCTCAAGGTCGATGGCAAAGCGATCGGCAAACCAGGTCGAACCCGCATAGCGTCCGGTGGAATGTCCCGGCCACCAGCAGATACGCACCGAACGCTTCAGCTTGTCCCGGTTGGCCCACAGCACGCGCGCCATTTCCAGCATGGCGGCATCGCCAACCGCATTGTCGCCGACGCCCACGTCCCAGCTGTCCAGGTGCCCGTGCAGCAGAACATATTTTTCAGGCTCTTCCGTGCCGGGAATGAACACTTCGGGCAGTTTCGACGTGAACCAGCCCTCTTCCATTTCGGTAAAGATCGTGACCTCGCCGCCCTTGTTGGCGATTTCCTGCAGGGCTTTGCCGTCAGGTTGGTTGACCGCCAGCGCTGGAATAGTGGGCTTGCGCGGCAGGTCGTCCAGATCAGGAACACCCCAGATCGTGGTGCAAATACCCCAGTGGATGTCCACCCCGGGGTTAATGGCGATGACGGCGATTGCGCCCATTTCCTGGAACTGCTGCACCATCACCGGGCTAGCGAATCCGTCAGAGATCACGATGTTGCCTCGCGCGCGCTCGGCAGCGGCACCCGAGCTGTCGAACCGGCGATCGAACATATCGTCGATATCGTCAATGGCATTGGCACCGATGTACACCAGCTTGCCCGTTATCCCGCCACGCGCATCCGCTGAATAGGCCGGGGGCTTGGCGCGCATTACCTTCCCGCCGACCTCTACCCGCGCGAGGCCCGGCAAGGACAGATACAGCGATGGGGTATGAACCGTGACGGGAACACCATGCTTGGTCAACCGGGACACGACTTCATCCATACCACGATTCACGTCGGTCGGGTGTTCGCGCTTGAAGGTCGCAAAGCTCTCGATCAACGCCCAGGGTTCATCCATCGTCACGGCGTCAAGAAAGGCGGCTTCTGTCGGTGTCATGATGCTCTCCAGGTGTGTTTCATTCAGCAAAACATGGTTTCAGTCCACAAGGAAAGCTTACACCAGACCCCTGATTCGGCAAGTGTGTCCTTAGGGTCTTTCACCGACTCCCAGCTTGAGCGAGATTTCACGGACCGCAGCGAGCGCCAAATTCAGATAGTGAAGCTGGCGCGTGTCATCCAGACGCGCGATAGCGCCAGCAACGGAGATGGCGGCGATCACCTCTCCTGTCGCGTTGCGGATTGGCGCGGCCACGGAAAACGCGCCTTCGTCCAGATCGTTGACCGAGATGTTGTAGTCCATCTTTCGGATCTCTTCCAATCGGTCACGCAACAGGGTCGGGTCAGTGATCGTGTCCTCGGTATACCGCGGCAACGGCGCTGACATCACCGCGTTGCGGACCGAATGGGGCGCCCAGGCCAGCAAAAGCATCGACCCGCCCCCCGCGTGCAGCGGCCCATAACGCCCGGCCAGCGCAAAGATGCGAATCGCAT
>JAUSPL010000355.1 GCA_030656535.1 Gemmobacter sp. | reverse complement strand
GTGGCGCGCGTACTGCGCAGCGCGCCGTTCTGGATGCTGGCCGGGGTGTTCGCCTTGGTGGCACTGAACCACTTCATGATCATGAGCTTCATGGTGCCGATATTCGTGCAGCAAGGCGTCGGGTCTGCCACTGCGGTTCTGGCCGCAGCTACCGTAGGGCCGGCTCAGGTCGCGGGGCGGCTGGTTCTCATGCGCTGGGAATCGCGGATCGGGAATGCGGCTGCAACCCGCGTCACCCTGTTGGTGCTGATCCTGGGGGCAGTCTTGCTGGCGCTGACCGGGCTGGGGCCGCAGCTGATCTTTGCCTATGTCATTGTGCAGGGTGCGGCGATGGGCGTCATAACCATCCTGCGTCCGGTCTTGATCGGGGATGTCATGGGGCAGGAAAACTATGGCACTATCGCAGGCGCGATCCAGATCCCGGCGCTTGTTTCCGGTGCGGCGGCCCCGATGGTGGCGGCCCTGGTACTGGATGGGCCCGGGCTGTATGCGCTGATCGGGTTAAGCCTGGGGCTGTCCGTTGCGGCGCTTGGTCTGCTGACGGTGCTGCGCCGCGTGGGTTAGGCGGGTCCTCTATCCGCCAGCGGTCCAGACTGCCCGCGACGGCATCCCCCGCAGTTCGGGACCTGTCTGCACGCGTCAGGCGCGGCGATCCTGGGCCTTTCCGGTGATCTTGGCCAGTTCATCAGGCGCAATGCCATCGCTGTCCCAGACGCCCAGAAAGATGCCCTTGCGTTGCGACCCTCCGCGCCGCGCGATGATTTGCGCGTCGGACATTGTGGTGCGTTGGGATGGGCGCAATGCCCAGCCGGTCAGATGTTGGTACAGTTGGTCCAGCGTTTCGGCGTGGTCGGGGTCAGTCGCAAGATCGCGGATTTCATCGGGATCGGTCAGCAAATCAAACAGCATTGGCCGAAAGCCGCCTTCCGCATGCATCATCTTGAACCGCCCATCAAAGACCATGAACAGTCGTGCGTCCCGTGGCGCAACGCCCAGGCTTTGCGCCATCCCTGTCGCAGAGTAGTCATACTCGCTGATTGCAACCTGTCGCCACGCCGCTGGTGTCTTGCCATGCAGGAAGGGCTGCAGGGACCGACCTTCCAGGATATGCCCCGCAGGGTCAGCGCCGACGGCGTCCAGAAACGTCGGGGCAAGGTCGATCGTCTCGACCAGCGCATCGCAGACTGTGCCGCGCGTGGCATCCGCCTGTGTGCGGGGATCATGGATGATCAGGGGCACCCGTGACGATGCGTCATGGAACAGATCCTTTTCGCCCAGCCAGTGGTCGCCCAGATAGTCGCCGTGATCAGACGTCACCACGATCATCGTGTTGTCCATCCGTCCGGTCGCCTGCAAATGGTCCAGAAGGCGGCCAAACTGATCATCGCATTGGCTGATCAGGCCCATGTAGGCCGGGATGACCCGGGCGCGGACCTCATCGCGCGAGAACGCCTGACCGATCGGGTTTGCCATGAAGGCCCCATAAACCGGCTGAGGGTCGACCCTTTCCCCTGCGCTGCGGGTTGCTGGCTGGACGTCGTTCGGGCCGTACATGTCGTGGTAGGGGGCGGGCACGATGTAGGGCCAGTGGGGTTTGATGTAGGACAGGTGGCACAGCCAGGGGGTGTCATCGTGGCTGTCGATGAAATCAATGGCACGGCCGGTCAACCAAGGCGTTTCTGAATGCTCTTCTCGGATGTTGGCGGGTTGGTCCGCGTTCTGCAAAAGCCAGCCCGACGCGATGTCTGCGTCATCCCCGATGCCAGAGTTTGCATGCGCATGCCACGGGTTTTCGGCGGGATAGCCCAGCGACTTCAGCCATTCGTTGTAGGGCGAGCGGCGGGCATCGTAGAACCCGTCCGGCCCCTCGGCCCAAAGCCCGTCGTCGCGGTCCCAGATGTCAAACCCACATTCCGCCACCCGCGCGCCGATCACGCTGTCTGGCGAAAGACCCAGCCGCGCCATGCCGTCGCGGTCAACCGCCATGTGGGTCTTGCCCACAAGCCAGGCATCCATGCCGGCACGGCGCAGATGGTCGCCCAGTGTCTGTTCGCCGACCTTCAGCGGAAAGTTGTTCCACGCGGCACCATGTGAGTGAACGTAGCGGCCCGTGTAAAAGCTCATCCGGCTGGCCCCACAAACCGGGGATTGGACATAGGCGCGGGAAAACCGTGTACTCTTCGCGGCAAAGCGGTCAAAGTTCGGGGTCCTGATTGTCGGGTGCCCCGCGCAGCCAAGGTAATCGTGACGCAGCTGATCGTACATGATGAACAAGATGTTACGAACTTCGGCCATATGGTGGTGTCCTGGTCGGAATTATGGGAAATGAAACATTGGAAACCCGCTTCACGCGCAAGAGTATTCAGGAACCACCGCTGTGGAAAAGGCAAGCCCTGCCGCCTGCAGGCCAACCCGTCACGTATCAGTCAGCGCCATATTCTTGACGTCCGGTGATTGAGTCGCGCCGGGGGTTTTAAACGCCAAGTGCTGAATTATATTGAGGACAGGTCTGAAACCCGCTAACAGCGCCGCGCGCAAGGTCGCGCGCACTTTCGACCGCAACCGCCGGAAGGGCACGCCATGATCCCCACCCCTTACTACTTGATCGACAAATCGCGCCTGTTGCCGAACATGGAAAAGATCGCTTGGCTGCGCGAAGCGTCGGGCGCGAAGTCGCTGCTTGCGCTCAAGTGTTTTGCGTCATGGTCCGTGTTTGACTTCATGTCGCAGTATATGGATGGCACGACGTCCAGCTCGCTCTACGAGGTCAAGCTGGGCCGGGAAAAGTTTCCCGGGGAAACACACGCCTATTCGGTTGCTTACGGGGATGACGAAATCGCCGAGGTTCTGACAAGCTCTGACAAGGTGATCTTCAACACAATCGGTCAATTGCAGCGGTTCGAAGCGGTTTCCCGCGGCCACAAGCGGGGTGTGCGGGTCAATCCGGGCGTGTCAACGTCCGGGTTTGATCTGGCAGACCCTGCGCGGCCCTTTTCGCGGCTTGGCGAACATGACCCTGAACGGATCGCCGAAGTGGCGGGTCTGATTTCAGGCTTCATGTTCCACAACAATTGCGAGAACGACGATTTCGACCGGTTCGACGCCATGCTGGGACTGATCGAGCAGCGGTTCGGGTTCCTGATCCGTCAGATGGAATGGATCTCGTTGGGCGGCGGCATACACTTTACCGGCGAGGGCTATCCCTTGCAGCGTCTGGCCGACCGGTTGAAAAGATTTGCCGAACAAAACGATGTCCAGGTTTACCTGGAGCCCGGCGAGGCGGCGATCACCAACGCTGCCACGCTGGAGGTATCGGTCCTCGATACACTGTTCAACGGCAAGAACCTGGCCATCGTGGATGCCTCGACCGAGGCGCATATGCTTGATCTGCTGATCTATCGCCAGCCCGCCAAGATGCTGCCCGATGCGGGGCCACATGAATGGATGGTGTGCGGCAAATCCTGTCTGGCCGGTGACATTTTCGGAGAGTTCCGGTTTCCGGACCCGCTCAAGCCCGGGGATCGTTTGTCGATTCAGGATGCCGCCGGTTACACGATGGTCAAGAAGAACTGGTTCAATGGCGTCAAGATGCCGGCGATCGCTGTGCGGGAACTGGACGGATCCGTCCGCGTTGCCCGCTCGTTCGGGTATGAAGATTTCGCAGCTGCCCTTGGATAAGGGCATTTTATGGATATGGAGGACGATGGGCGAATGAAACGCAATCTGTTGATCATAGGCGCCGGGGGCGTCGCACAGGTCGTTGCGCACAAGGCCGCGCAGCATAACGACCGTCTGGGCGACATTCACATCGCTTCGCGCAGTATCGCGAAATGCGAGCGGATCGTGGAAAGTATTCACGCCAAAGGTAGTCTGAAGGTTGCAGGCGTTTTGCAAGCTCATGCCGTGGATGCCATGGACACTGATGCCGTTGCAGCGCTGATCGGGGCAACGGGCTGCCAGATCGTGATCAACGTCGGGTCGGCTTTCGTGAACATGACCGTGCTGGAGGCCTGCATCCAGACCGGGGTCGCCTACATGGACACCGCTATCCACGAAGACCCGGCCAAGGTTTGTGAAACGCCACCGTGGTACGGCAACTATGAATGGCAGCGGCGTGATCGCTGCGCGCAGGCTGGTGTGACGGCGGTCCTGGGGATCGGGTTCGATCCGGGCGTGGTGAACGCCTGGGCGCGTCTGGCCGCGGATGAGTATCTTGATACGGTCGAAAGCATTGATATCGTGGATATCAATGCCGGGTCGCACGGGCACTGGTTTGCAACGAATTTTGACCCAGAGATCAATTTTCGTGAATTCACCGGCACGGTCTATTCATGGCAAAGCGGGGCGTGGCAAGAAAACACCATGTTCGAGATCGGGCGTGACTGGGACCTGCCGGTCGTAGGCGTCCAAAAGGCCTATCTGACCGGGCATGATGAGGTTCATTCGCTGGCAGCGAACTTTCCCAAGGCCGATGTGCGGTTCTGGATGGGGTTCGGCGACCACTACATCAACGTGTTCACCGTCCTGAAAAACCTTGGCCTGTTGTCGGAAAAGCCTGTTCGCACTGCCGAGGGGCTTGAGGTGGTTCCATTGAAGGTGGTCAAGGCGGTTCTGCCCGACCCCGCGTCGCTGGCCCCGACCTATACCGGCAAGACCTGCATCGGGGATCTGATCAAGGGGACCAAGGACGGGCAGCCCGCCGAGGTGTTTCTCTATAACATCGCGGACCACGCCGAAGCCTATGCCGAGGTCGGATCACAGGGCATTTCCTATACCGCAGGGGTTCCGCCGGTCGCCGCAGCGCTGTTGATTGCGGACGGGACGTGGGACGTCGGTCGCATGGTCAACGTCGAGGAACTGGACCCCAAGCCGTTCCTGAACATCCTGAACGACATCGGGCTTCCGTCGCGGATCCGGGATGCGGCGGGTGACAGGGCTTTGACGTTCTGACGCATTGGTCGCAGCGTGATCTTCCGTATGGACATGGCATAGGGCGCAAGAGGTGAACTGGCTTTGGTCTTTGGCGCGCTTCAGGGCGGGGAAGTCGACGGAATGCTGATTTCGGCCAATCTTGGGTTCCTTTTCACCGATTTGCCGCTGCTGTCTGCTGTGCAGGCTGCGGCGGAGGCCGGGTTTGATGCGGTAGAGGTGCATTTCCCCTATGCGGTTCCGGCATCTGACCTGCGGTGCGCGCTGGATCGGGCGGGGCTGCCCTTGGTGTCGCTTAACACGGCACCCGGGGATGTGACGGAGGGCGAGTTCGGGCTCGCGGCGGTTGTGGGACGCGAGGATGCCGCAAGGGCGGCAGTAGATCAGGCGATGGCCTATGCGGCCACTGCGGGCGCGCAGGCCGTGCATGTGATGGCCGGTCGCGCACAGGGGGACACGGCGGGCGCCATGTTCGTCGATGTCTTGCGCTACGCCTGTGACAACGCCCCGGCTGGGGTGACCGTCCTGATCGAGCCTTTGAACCCGAAGGATGTTCCCGGGTATTTTCTGGCAGATATCGACCACGCTGCACGGGTGCTGGATGCGGTGAAGCGCGCCAACCTGAAGATCCTGTTTGATTGCTATCACATCGCGCTGATCCACGGCGATGTGGCC
>JAUSPL010000340.1 GCA_030656535.1 Gemmobacter sp. | reverse complement strand
ATCGAGATCGGCACGATGATCTTGACGAAGGCGCCGAACCGGCTGCACCCGTCGATCATCGCGGCCTCTTCCAGTTCCCGTGGCAAAGCAAGGAAGAACCCGCGCATCAGCCACATCACATAGGGGATCAGAAAGGTGCAGTAGGCCAGGATCAGCGTGATGTGCTGGTCCGTCACCCCCAGCGACCTGGCAACAAGGAACATCGGCACCGCCAGCGCAATCGGTGGCACACCGCGTGACAGCAGGATCAACACGCCGATGGTGGTCGCGCCGCGCAGCCGGATCCGCGCCAGCGCATAGCCCGCCATTGCGCCCGCCACGATCGACACCAGCCCGGCCCCGGCTGACACGATGACCGTGTTGACCAGCCGCCGCCACACGTCGGCCCGCTGCATGTATTCGGCATAGTTCTGAAGCGTCGGCGAAAAGAACAGCTTGGGTGGCATGGTGAAGATGTCGCGCTGGTCCTTGAACGAACTCAGCACCATCCAGAACACCGGAAACAGGAAGATCACACAGGCAAGGATACCGGCAGCGATGCGGATGCGGGGGCCAAGCCGCGACCGGCGGCGAAGGGGGGGCAGATCGGCGGGCGCGGTCAATACAGTTGCTCCAGCTTGCGGGTGCTGCGCAGGAAGATCCCGGTCAGCACCATGGTCAGCACCAGCACGATCACCGCCATCGCCGCAGATTCGGCGAACCGCAGTGACCGGAACGCTTCTTCATAGATGAACAGATTGATGACATTGGTGGCACCGCCCGGGCCGCCATAGGTGGCGGCCAACGCGATGTCGAACATCTTGACCGCCCCCAGCCAGCGCACGACGAAGGTGGCCGCGATGATCGGCACCAGCAGGGGCAGGGTGATGGCCCACAGCATCGACCACCAGTTCGCGCCGTCGATTTCTGCCGCCTCGAAGATGTCGCGCGGCAAGGCCAGAAGGGCGGCCGTGGCGATCAGCACCACGAACGGCGTCCAGCGCCAGGTGTCGATGATGATGATCGACGCCATGGCCAGATTGGGGTCGCCGAACCAGTCCATCGGCCCGAGCCCGATCAGGCCAAGGCCCCAGTTCACGATCCCCCACAGCGGGTCCAGGATCATCCGCCAGATGCCGCCCGCGACGACCGGTGCCACCACCATGGGGATGAGGAACAGGGCGCGCAGCATCCCGCGCCCTTTCCATTTCGCATTGATCAGGAAGGCGATGCCGAAACCAAGCGCAATCTGGATCGGCAGGGCGAACACCAGATAGATCATGGTGACCTTCATCGACGACCAGAACCGGTAGTCGTCCAGCACTTCGACATAGTTGTCCCAGCCGACCCACTCGACCGCGCTGAAGGTCATCAGATCGAACCGCGCAAAGCTGATCTGGACAGTATAGAAGATGGGATAGGCAAGCATCGCGCCAAGAATGACCGCCGCAGGGGCCATGAAGACCCAGCGGGACAGTGCGTCGGAAAGTCGGGCCCCGACACGGTGCCGCGCCGGTCTGGCGCCCCCTGCGGTTGTCGTGGTCATTGCGATGCTCTCCCGTTGTGCGGAATGTCAGATCACTTGATGATCTTTTCGATCCTGTCGGCCGCGACCTGCAAGGCCTCGGCAGCACTGATCTGGCCCGCCATGGCGCGCGCCACCTCGTCGGCCAGGATCTGTTGCGCCGCATCCGAGCGGGGATGCCGGATGCGCCACATCTGACCGATCTCGGCAGCCGCATACGCCTGTTGCAGCGCGTCGAACACCGGAACCAGCCACGGCTCTGCCGGGGTCGCCGCCAGCGTGGACTTGCGCGCCGGGAACACGCCCAGCGTAGCGGAATGCCACGCCTCGCCTTCCTTCGAGCTCAGCCACTGCAGCACGGTCCAGGCTGCCTGCTTGCTCTCGCTCTTGGCCGAGACGGTGCCGCTCCAGATGCCACGGTGCGCGCCCGCGCTGACCGACCCGACCGGCAACACCTGAATGCCCACCTGTTCGGGCTTCAGCGTGGTTGTCTTGGGGTCTATCGCCGAACCCTTGTAGACGCTGCCCCAGTTGAACATCGTGGCAACCAGCCCCTGCCGGAACGCCTGAAGCGATTCCGAAAACCCGTGGCTGACCGCGCCGGTGGGGGCAAAGTCCAAAAGCTTCTTGTGAGTCTCCAGCGCCGCAATGCCGACTTCAGTGTTGAACGCAGGCTTGCCGGCATCATCCAGCAACCGGCCGCCGTTCGAATTCATGATCGTCTGCCAGATGGTTGGGGTCAGCGGCTCACGCACGAAATAGGTATCCACCGCCCAGGCGTCGATGGTGCCGTCAGCGTTGGTGTCCTGCACCAGCCTGGGGGCCTGTGCGAGGTATTCGTCCCAGGTCAGCGTTGGGGTGGGCACCGGCACCCCGGCCCTTTCGTAAAGCGCCTTGTTGACGAACATCATCAGCATGTTCGACCGCAACGGCACGCCGTACTGCACGCCTTTCCATTCGCTGGCCGCCAGAGGAGCGGCGTTGAAATCGTCCCAGTCGAAACCGGGATCCGTCCAGCCTTTCACCTCGTCGCTGCGCAGATCCATGAGTGCCCCGATCTCGGCCAGTTGCGGCACCCAAGGATCATCGGCAATCAGGATGTCATAGGTCGGGCTGGGACCGGTGGTATCGAGCATGCTTTTGGCCAGCAATTCGACATAGGGAACCCCATCGATCGTGACCTTGATGTTGGGGAATTTCTTGTTGAACTCGGGCACCATCAGGGTCTGCCACTGGTTGGCAAAGGCTTCGTTTGCCACCATGCGCACTTCGACCGGCTTATCCGCCGTGCCTATCCCGGCACCCTGCGCGAATGCCGCCGTGCCCCCGGTCGCCCCCAAGGCAACCGCAGACATCACCGCCGCCATCAACCCATGACGACCCGGGGAACGCGTTGTTCCGTCTCGACTATTCATGTTGTCCTCCCATTCGTGCCGCACTCTTGCCAGACCGTCATCCGGCACCGGATGCGCGCAACCACTCCCGCCCTACATTCTGGATTATATAGAATGTAGGAAAACGCTAAGACAGGATTGGTCTTGAGTCAATCCGGTATTGTCGGCAGGGCGGTGACTGAAGCCAGGTATCAAGAACATCCGCCGTGCCAACGATCTTGCGGCAGCGGTCGCCTTCTTCGAGGCGCGCAACGGCCGCCTGCACGGCTTTCGCTAAAAGGGTTGGGCCGACTGCAGGTCCTGCCTTCCTTTGGCCCCTACCGATCATCCGATGGGCACCTGCAATGGCGCGGTCACCACATTTGTCCTTCAGAAGCGCTGCAGCTCCGGCGCGCAAAGCTGGACCCGTGCCATCGCCAAGCCAGTGGCAGGGACTACCCGGATCGCCCTGAACGGCGTCGAGTAAATGCCGAGCCGGAGCGCCCACGCGACCACCGGCGGCGTCACCTTCACCTCGCGTTCGACCTGCGCGAAAGACAGCAGGATGTTCAGCGTCAGCCGCCCCATGGATGTGGTGGTGTTGAAGGATTGCGTGGCTGACACGAAGGTGGCGCTGGTGCGGTCAAAGATCCCGACCAGCTTCGGCAAATCCATCAGCGCGCGCGATAGAGGCTCGATCTTGTAGACCACGATGATGTCGATCAGCCCGTCCTCAATGTCGGTGATCAACTGCTTCGGCGCGGGTCGATCAAGGTTTCCGCCGGAAAGGCCGCCGTCGTCATGGCGATCGCGCAGGCATCCCAGCCGTCGGCGCGCTGGCTGGCGATACCCGGCTTGGCTGCTTCGTTTATGCGGGTCTTGTTAAGCTCGTTTGGCCGCAGCGCCTGCGGATTGTCAGCGGGATGCGGATTCGTAGTGTGTCATTCATCCCGCCACCTGCTTTCTTGGCGGAGCGACAAAGGCGACGATTGCGCCCAGATCGCAAGTAACATGGAAGCCTATGACGTCTTCAATCCTGATCTGACGTCCCGCCTGTCTTGCCGCAAGGGGACGTCGAAGGCCAGCAACGTCACCTGCACAACGCCGCCATCGCCGGAGTGCCCCAAGTCACGCCGAGCGATTGCACCCGGTGGCGTTCTAACAAATGCACCACCCGGTGTCGGCTGGGATGGCTACGCGGATCGCCGGTGGTGCGGCGTCGGCTGCTGCGGGCCGAAGGCCAACGGCAATTCCAAACAAGGAAGCGCGGCGGGAAATATCGAGATGATTCATTGCCGCGTGCCGATCCGGAGCATGGCTATCGGACGCATCCCTGACTGCCTCGGATTGTCCCGCAAGGCATTTCAGGGTCGCAGCCATGCAGATGTGCGGTCAGGCTGATTGTCTGACAGTGTTCCCGTCGTTCTTGGGCGGGAGGAAACGATGTGGGTGACAGAAAGCTCAGCGATTCTTGCCTTTGGACTTGCCGCCGCCCCGATTGCCGTTGTCGACACGGACGGGATCCCGTTTGATGACCGGTGGGGTGGTACGGGAGCCGGCACCACAAGTGCCTGTGGCGGGCGGATAACCGCCGGTGCTGGCTCGAAGCGATCAGTCGCAAGATCAAGCGGAGCGGCATAAACCAGCCAGTGCAAGGTGGCGCTGCCGATGACAGCAATGACCATGACCGCAGCCAAAGCAGTTTTCAGGATCTGTCGGCCACCACGACGCCCCGGACGCAGAGGCAGACTGGTGACGGAGGGCGGACTTTCAGTCATGTCAATTGTGCTCTGATA
>JAUSPL010000338.1 GCA_030656535.1 Gemmobacter sp. | reverse complement strand
GTTCTGTCCGCGACGGCCGATCGCCAGCGAAAGCTGTTCGTCCGGAACCACGACCTCGATTCGGCCGCCATCCTCGTCGATGACCACTTTCGACACCTCGGCAGGCTGCAGGGCGTTCACAAGGAACGTCGCGCTGTCCTGGTTCCACGGAATGATGTCGATCTTTTCGCCCTGCAATTCGTTGACCACGGCCTGAACACGGCTGCCGCGCATCCCGACGCAAGCACCGACGGGATCAATTGAGTTGTCATAGGAAATGACTGCGATCTTTGCGCGGCTGCCGGGATCGCGGGCGACGGCCTTGATCTCGATGATGCCATCATAGATTTCGGGCACTTCCATCTTGAACAGTTCGGCCATGAATTCCGGCGCCGTCCGCGACAGGAATACCTGCGGGCCGCGGGCTTCACGGCGGACATCCTTGATGTATGCGCGGATTCGGTCGCCAATGCGGTACGATTCGCGACCGATCTTGTCGTTGCGACGCAAGATGCCTTCGCCCCGGCCGATGTCGACGATAACGTTGCCGTATTCCTCGCGCTTGACGGAGCCGTTGATGATCGTGCCCTGACGGTCCTTGAACTCTTCGTACTGGCGGTCACGCTCTGCTTCGCGGACGCGCTGCAAGATGACCTGTTTGGCGGACTGCGCAGCAATTCGGCCCAGATCGACCGGCGGAACCTCGTCCACCACCTCGTCGCCAAGCTGGGGGTCGGCCAGATAGTTCTTCGCTTGCTTGACCGTCAACTGGGCGTGGTGGTTTTCCACAGCTTCATCCTCGACCACGGTACGCACCCGGGCAAAGGTTGCACGGCCGGTCTTGCGGTCGATCTTGACCCGGATGTCCATTTCCGCGCCATACCGCGATTTGGCGGCACGGGCGAGGCTGTCTTCCATTGCCTGGATGACCAGATCGGGGTCGATCATCTTTTCCCGCGCCACCGCTTCGGCGGTCTGAAGCAGTTCAAGCTGGTTGGCTGAGGTGATGGCCATGGTCAGGTCTCCGGATCAGAGATTGCGGTCAGTGTTTGGTGGTCGGGGCGTCGTCAGCGTCGTCCCCGGCATCAGAATCATCGGTGTCTTCTTCGGTTTCGACGCCATCAAACGCGGTTTCATCGAACTCCGCGCCGTCGACAGTGCCGGCTTCCTTGCGTTGCCGAAGCATTTCCGCAATCAGTTCGTCGGTCAGGATCAGCTTGGCATCCGACAGCCATTCGAACTTCAGTCCGATGGTGACATCTTCACCGCCCTCTTCCAGGGTGATCAGGACTTCGTCGCCTTCGGTCCCGGCCAGCGTGCCCTTGAAGCGGCGGCGCCCGTCGATCAGTTCGGTGGTCTCAACGCGGGATTCATACCCGACCCACATGTCGAAATCCTTCAACCGGGTCAGCGGACGGTCGATTCCGGGGCTAGAGACTTCGAGCGTATAGTTGTCTTCGATCGGATCCTCGACGTCCAGCAGCAGTGACACTGCGGTCGAGATCTTGGCGCAGTCCTCGACGTTGCTGCCGCCGTCGGGCCGGTCTGCCATGATTTGCAGTATGCGCGTCTTGCCACCCATAAGCCGCACGCGCACCAACTCGTACCCCATCCCTTCCATGGTTGGGGTGATGATGCTTGCAAGGCGTTGGTCGATGGCGGATTTGGCGATCAGGTCGGACATAGGGTTCCAAAAACAAAAAACGGGCCGTCGCGGCCCGTGAAATTTCCCGGTGGGTGTCAGGTTTGGACCCAGACACACCGCTGTTGAAGGGGATATAGGCGTGCTGGCGCTTGTGTGCAAGGAAAAACCGCGGAACCTGCGTGGCGGCCTTTACCGGGGATTGCGCGGTTGGGCATTTGAATTGGCGGGCACCTGACCGCAGGCCCAATCATCGCGCAATCGTGAAGCGTGCGCGTGTCGCCGCTCGTCTGATTCGGGCTACGGTTTGCGACGAAATCAAAAGGACACGCCATGACCCGCATGACCGCCCGCGACTTTGCCCCAGAGCTGCTCGAGCTTTATGACTATTATGCCCACGGCAAGATCACCAAGCGCGAATTCCTGGATCGCGCCGGGCGTTATGCGGTGGGTGGGGTCACGGCACTTGCGCTGTTGAATATGCTCAAGCCCGACTATGCGCTTGCCCAGCAGGTGGCGGCGGATGATCCGGCGATAAATGGCGAATATGTGACCTATCCGTCGCCGCAAGGCCACGGCGACGTGCGCGGATATCTGGTAAGGCCTGCGACGACCGGCCCGTGGCCTGCGGTGGTGGTGGTGCATGAGAACCGTGGTTTGAATCCCTATATCGAGGATGTTGCCCGGCGTTTGGCGAAATCGGGGTTCCTTGCGCTGGCACCGGACGGGCTGACCTCGATTGGCGGCTATCCCGGTAACGACGACAAGGGCCGCGAACTGCAGGCGACCGTTGACCCGGTCAAGCTGATGAATGACTTTTTCGCCGCCGTCGACCATCTGACCGGCCACCCCGACAGCACCGGCAAGGTGGGGATTGTCGGGTTCTGCTATGGTGGCGGGGTTGCGGGCGCTGCTGCGGTGGCGTTCGAGGGGCTTGGCGCTTCTGTGTCATTTTACGGACGTCAGCCTGCGGATGCGGATGTGGCGCGGATCAAGGCTCCGCTGCTGATTCACTACGCTGGGCTGGATGAGCGAATCAACGCCGGCTGGCCCGCCTATGAAGCGGCTTTGAAGGCCGCAGGCACCCGGTACGAGGCGCATGTCTATGATGGCGTGAACCACGGGTTCCACAACGACAGCACCCCCAGGTATGATGAGGCGGCGGCGTCGCTGTCCTGGGATCGCACGATTGCGTTTTTCCAGGCAAATCTGGGGTGATCTGATGCGCGCGGGCCTTATCCTCTTCACCGTCTTGGTCGCGGATTCTTGCGGCAAGATGTGTCCAGTGGATTGCCCCGCCTTCGCGTAGATGATCCCTACGAAAGTCCGGGCAAGAGCGCCTGAGTGACCACCTTGACCCTTTTGGGTCAAGGTGGTCACTTATCTGTTTTGCTGCTGCGTTCAGGGCGCGGGTGGTCGAACGGCCTATGGGCCGCAAAAAGATCAGTGCCGCGCGGGCAGCTCGGTACTGGGGGGTTGACGGTCTTCATCTTCGGGGTCCGTGACGGGAATTGCATAGGCCCCGGTCAGCCAGCGCCCAAGGTCGACATCAGCACAGCGGCGTGAACAAAACGGCTGATGTTTGGCGTCGCTGGCGCGTTTGCAGATCGGGCAGTTCATTTCAACAGCAATGCCAGCGGGGTCCGGTCGCGTTTACGCTGGATCTCGAAGCAGCCCAGCGGGGTCCAGCCGGCCAGAGTGACCTCGGCCTGTTCGGACTTGAACGCAGCGCGCAGCACCTGTTCCAACGTGCCTCGGTCTTTTTTCGGCATCGGGGCGAAATCTATTGTGATCTGGCCGCCAAGCCCCCGAAGCCGTAACTGGCGCGGCAGATCGCGGGCGGCGGCGATATTGGCCTTTAGCCCAACGGCGGGCGATGTATCGTTGTTGGTGTTGACGTCTACCGCCACAAGCGCGCGGGTGGGCTCGATGATCATCGTCCCGGTCGTCATGGCCACTTCGGGCGACAAAAGTGCGTCCAGCATCTCGGTGACACCCAGATCGGCGAAACATCCCGGACGATCTTCGACCGCATCCGGTGCGGGGTCGGACCAGTCGC
>JAUSPL010000332.1 GCA_030656535.1 Gemmobacter sp. | reverse complement strand
AAGCAAAGCCCTAACACCCGCATCGGGTACTTTGCTATAAGGCAATACAACGAGGTTTTGCCCAAATGCTTCTTTAGGCTTTTCTAATATTGCTTCCCATATGGGAGGACCTCCGAAATGCTCTTCAAATGTAGTGAGATTGCTATAAAGGGTCCTATACTTTAGGTGCTGATGATAGCAGCTCTTGATCCACTCATCACTATCCCGCAAAAAAAATACAAAAGTAATCTCATGGGGCTTTAGGGAGCGAGCAATGATACGTAGGTTTTTTGTCAACTTTGGGTATATCGCCCTACGCCGAGATCGCCCCGGCAAATCCCCACAGAAATCTTCTTGACTAAGAATTACGGTTGGGGCCTTAGTATCGGAGATTTGCTGTGACACTGCTTTTAAAAGATTCTCAGCTTCATCGAACGCTCCCTTTACTAGAAGCATTGCAGCATCATGAATTCTCTTGCCATCAAGATAACTGATGCCTGCCTCATTGAGGGGAGATTGGTTGGAGGCCAGACATTGCTGAATTGCTGTCGAGCCGGTTTTGTGTGGCCCGACATGGACGATGACTCGCTTCGCCAATTGTTCAGTACTAGACATTCAAGACTTCCATGGCATGTTGGGCAAATGCGGTGTTCAAAGCTCTGTATTCCTCGAGTAGAGGCTCGGTGCATTTGGCATCTGGGATAGCATGCAGCCAACCTTTGGGATCAGCCATTTTGGGTGAAAACTGAAAAGTCTCAAACTTGTTGTTAAAGGGAATGCATACCACCCGCCGTCCGAGTAACTGGGCCCAATAAACACCGTGGTAAGAACTCGTCACTACCGTTTTGCCTGAGGCGATAAAGTTGATAGCATATTCAGATGGCCGCATCGAATTTGTCATGGTCGGAATTCCTGATGGAATATCGAGCGGTCCAGGTTTCTTGCGATGTAAATAAACTACAACCTCATGCTCTGGCGGTCCTGCTTGGTCGAATATTGGAGACATACAGCTAGCGCAGGGCACAAACGGAAATCGATCTTTCCAATCAAAATTTCGAGTTCCTAAGGCAACAAGACTCTCGGACATCTGTTCGACGAGACGGTCACGTTTCCCTCTCGGAGGCAAGCCAATCCCCCAAGCTAAAATTTTTGCTGAAGGATTTCCCATCAAAACCTTCGCAATAACTTCGGGTATTTGAGAGAAAATTTGCCCGCCGCCAATAATTGCTGCCTCAATTGGGTCACCTAAGTTTGACCCTATGGGCAAGTTCTTGCAAATGTTTGGCCAAAAATACTGTGCAGGGCCACACATTCGATCGCCGATATTGTCTGCCGTACTATGAAAGAAGTTGTAGATGGGCCTAGCATGATTGCGACCATTTATCGTACCGACCACTGCTTTCCCCTTTGCAACGCCGCGTTAAAGGCAACAATACAATTAGTTCAATCGACATTTCCGTCCAAGATCTTGACAGGAGTTTTTTTGTTGAATTGATCCATGCAGTTTCTCTTTCGGGCTCATTTGCTGAAACAACAGAATAATGCAGGACCCAATTTCTTGATGCAGAGTTAAATGTCCATAGTTGCCCTCAGAAATCCGGATGCTGACGTAACTGCGCTCTACTGTCAACGTTTTTGCGTCTCAAATCTGGTGGAGACGCGCTGGCGACACACTTTGGACTTAAAGTCCTTTTCCTGATCAGGCCGCGATGTCAAGGCTGATATGGCTCATGGCCTGGGCCAAGGGCTACCACATGTCTACTTTTCGCATCTGGATGGCGTTGTTGCGGAACTCTGACGGTCGAGGATTCACATCGCGAATCCATGCGGTTTGACGCTCTGTATGAGCAAGCCATCACCCACTCGCTACCGCACCACGAACTGGTCCAGTTACACGGCTTCCCTGCGCAAGCGCGGTTCGCTGCTGATCTGGCTGGACAGGGAGATAACCTGGCTCGCGCCGCATGACGGCAGCCCCGGTCGGCCTGCGGTGTTTTCCGACGCAGCGGTTCAGTTCTGTCTGACCATCAAGGTCCTTTTCAAGCTGCCGCTCCGGCAAACGGCGGGGATGGTGGCCATCGACCGGCAGGCCACTGCGATCATCCCGATCCGCAAGAACGGGCGGCCTTGGAAGGAGGACTGCCCGGCTGCAATCGCCAGAAACAAAACCCTGCGTGCCACCCGGCACTATGGCAGGGCATTCTGGAAGCGCTGGACCGGATACCACGTCCGAAGCCGGATCGAGGCGAACCCTCTCATGGTTTGCAGGCAAACCATTGCCGGGCAACGGATGCGGTGCCTCAAAGCCTTCGGTGAGCGCATCGCCGCAAGACACCCCGACAGCCAAACCGCCGAAATCCAGATACGCGTCGCCCACATGAACCGCTTCTCAGCCCTCGGAACGGCCGAGATCGTCCGCGTGGCCTGATCCCGAAGGGGAAAGGGGCAATCATGCCTCAGGCGTGAGTTACGCAACAACGCCCCCTCAGGGCCAAGACTGGTTGTTTTGGAATAGTTGATGTCGGCCGCCTTGCGGGCGCGACTTTCTGCGAGGCGATAGCTCTCGCCATTCATCTCAAGGATGTTGACGTGGTGCGTCAGCCGGTCGATGAGCGCGCCAGTCAAGCGCTCGGTACCAAAGGTTTTGGCCAAGTTCGACAGTTAATTCTGAGTCAGCCGCCATGCACATACACGCGGCGCCCCATCTTGAGCATGCGCGTCTCCATAAGGCGGCGCAGGGTATGCAACTCTTCGGGCAGGTCTCCTTGCGTCAAGGGTGCGGCTTGGTCCAACGCATTGATCTTGCGCTCGATCAGCGAAACATAATGGACCGGGTCGAAGATCATGTCCTCGCGGTCGTAACAGCGCGGGTGTCGGGCGATGACCTCCCCGCGACAACCAATCACAACCTGATCGACATAGCCGCGAACCCAGACATCCTGATGGCCAAAGTGGCGACGCTATTCTTGTGCAGTTTGCGCGGCGTGGTTACGGTGGATGCAAAGAAGGGCAAGGGGTAGCGGATGGCTCAGAACAATCAGCCCAAGCAGTCAAGGGACAAGTTCGCCGACCCGGCGCTGGTTGGGCTGGTCGGTGACCGGATCGAGCAGTTGCGCAAGCGGTTGCTGGATTTTTCGCGCCGCAACCCGCTGGTGCATGTGACATTCCGGGCCACGTCGTCGTCGCTGATCCACGCAGTGGACGAATTGCCCGACATGCTGCGGCTGGCCTGGACGGATGGTGACATGCGGCTGGCGGCGCTGCCGCCGTTGGACGATGACCCGCGCGACGAACAAGGTGACCGCTTTCTGGATGCGCTGTTTCTGGTCCGGCGCGAGGATGCGGAATATCTGGCGGCAATGGAGGCGGTGGACCAGAACGACCCACGCGCACTGGACAAGGAACGCGCGATCGAGCGGGACATGAAAGACCGCCTGCGCGATCAACTGGGGCTGCCGAAGCGTGTCGGAAAGGACACCGTGTCACTGGTGGATCACGCGCGGGCAAACGAGATCAACCCGGCCTATGACCTGCCACACCCGACCGAAATCAACGATGATGGCCGGCACGAGGATGACACGATCCAGACCCTGTTGACACCCGACCGCCTGCGCCGGTCCGGCAAGAACATCCTGACCCGTGGCCAGAGCATCGAGCGCGAAATCGGCGTGAACGTGCAGCATGCTGTCTTTGGGCTGCTGGAATGGAAACACCCGGAAGAAAAGGACACGTATCTCAGCCCGCTGCTTCTGATGGAGGTGAGTTTTTCACGGCATGCCGACACCAAGGGCGAACAATACCGTATTGCCGGTCTGGGCACCCCGACCACCAACACGACCTTGCGCGAAAAGCTGCTGACCGAATACCGGCTTGATTTGCCTCAATACGAGGGCGGCAGCGTCGAGGATTATTTTGACCTGATCCGCGCCAAGGCCCCGGCGGGCTGGGGGTGGCGGGTTCGCCGCCAGGTGGTGTTCGGCATTTTCCCGTCCAGCCGGATGGCGATGTATCACGACCTGGACCCCACTCGTCGCCCGCTGGGTACAAATCCGTTGATCGCGCGGCTTCTGGCCTCGGCGGGCAGTGGCGGGCCAGGGGAATATTCCCCGGACTACGAGCCTGACCTTCCGGCCATCGCCGCTATCGCACCCTACGTCGTGCGCGACGCCGATGCTTCTCAATGGAGTGCGCTAGTCGATGTGTTGCGCGGCCAGAATGTCGCCATCGAAGGGCCGCCCGGCTCGGGCAAGTCGCAGACTATTGTGAACATCATCGCGGCCTGTCTGGCGGCCGGCAAGCGCGTGCTGTTCGTCGCCGAGAAGCTGACCGCGCTTGACGTGGTGAAAAGCCGTATCGAGGCGGTGGGCCTGGGCGAGTTCGTGTTGCCGCTGCAGGCGGGCAAGTCATCTTCGGAAGTGGTCTATGCAAGCATCGACGACCGTCTGCAACTGGTCGGCGATACGCAGCGGAAGGACATCGCGGCCTATGAACTGCGCAAAGAGCAGTTGGAAACGCAAAAGCGGCAGATTCAGGGGTATCTGGATGTTCTGGGCAGCAGCTTTGGCAAGTCCGGGCTGACCGTGCACGAAATCCTTGGTCGGGCGGTCAGAAGTGCCGGTATCCGCGAAGCCTTGCCGCGGGATGTGCGCCGGTTCGCGATCCCGAGGATCGACACGACAAGCCGGGCCGAACTGGAAGCGATGGTGGCAAATGGTGCCGATCTGGCGCAGGCACTGGCTTCGGCGGGGGATGTTCCAGCGTTATGGATGAACGTGCAGGCCGATGTCCCGTCGCGCGAGGCCGCCGAAGACATTGCCGATTTGGCCGACGAGTTGTTGCGCGCCTTGTCCGCAGTGCGGGATCTGTATCGCTCTACCGGACTCGTCGTGCAGGATGGGGCAGGGTGGGCAACGCGGGACTTTGCGGCCTTGCTGCCCATATTGAACGCGGCTGAGGCGCAGGTCAGAGCCTTGGGCCTGCCTGCCATGCTTTTTCTGCTGGATCCTGCGGGACGCAAAGCGGCAAGGGACTATGCCGAAACCGCAGCGGCGCTGTTGCAGACTCAGGAAAAGATTGCCGGATCGCTGGTGAATGTCGGTGACGCCCGGGCAACCGTTGACCACGCACTCTCGATCGCGCGTGCCAATGGTGATGTGATTGATCCCACCGGTTGTGCTGTGGTTCTGGACCGGTTGCAGACGCAGGCAAACGAGACCGCGCGCTGCCTCGACATCTTTCGCGCGCTTGGCCCGCGCTGGCACAAGGCGGCGCTTTCCATCGGTAAGATCAGCGAGCTGCGCGCAATCATCCTGTCGGCACCCGCCAGACTGGTGCAATCTGCCCGGCTTGGCAGCCTTGCAGAGGTGCAGCACGATGTCGCAACATTCGAGGCGCGCATCAAAGCACTCAACCGCAAGCGCGACGACCTGAAGACAACCTTGCCGCGTATTGCGCGCCACCCGGTCGAAGCCGTTCTGGCCGTTGCCGACGCGATCGAAGGGGCGGGCTTTCTGGCGGTGCTGAGCCGACCTTTCCGCGATGCGGTTACATTCTACAGCGATCAGCTGGGCGGCAACCCAAAAGTTCCCAAACCCACGATGGTCAGGATGCTGCGCACCTATGCGGCCTGGCTGCAGGAATGCGATGCCTTGAACGACCCCGTCATGGCCGCCCGGTTTGGCCTTGGTTTTCAGGGCATCGACACCGAGCCGGCCTATCTGGCCAGCAGCCGCAACTTTGCTGAAAAGGTCTCGCATCTGCTGCGCGACTGGCCGGATTTATGCGGCAACGTTCTGAGCGGACAGGTTGCAGAAATCGTTGCGGGGCATTTCACCGGCATGCCGACAGAGATGGATCACCCGACGGCCAAAGCATCGTTGGGCAGTCAGCGCGACATGATCGCCGCCTTGTCGGCACAGCTGCCGAAACTGAAAGCCGTGCGGAAGTGCTTTGTCGGAACAGCGCCCCTGAAGCTGGATCAGCTGGAACGCTTGCGCAACATGATCGAAACAGAAGGTCAGTTGTCACAGGTATTCGCGACCCAAGGAGCGGCCTTGCCATTGACGCTTGTCGGCAAGGCCAGCGGCAGAGATTGTGGGGTTTGTGCAGGGGTATATTGGCAAGCTGGGATGAAGGGCGCACTCAGGCGCTATGTCGGCTTTGTGGACCTTCCGGTCATTCGCTGCACTTGCGCAGAAATCCTTCGCGCTTGTGGCATGACCGATGCAGTGGGCGGAGGCTGTGTGAAAACTCGGTGACAAGGGGCGCGACGGGCGCGGTTTTGGCCTGCGCGCGGATTCTGGCTCGGATCGGGCGCAAACTTGGTTGTGGACGCGTCTGGGGGCTCGAA
>JAUSPL010000329.1 GCA_030656535.1 Gemmobacter sp. | reverse complement strand
GAATGCACGCAACAGACCTGGGACAACTGGGGCTTTGAGGCGATGTCCAAGGAAGAAACCGTCGCAACCTGCGAAAAGATCTTTGCCAACCATCTGGGCGGTCATGCCTTGATGTCCAACGCCGCTCACCTGCGGGGATCTGCGGTGTGGATGAACTTCCCGCGCGTGATCTGCGAACGTTGGTATCATGAAAACGTCGTGCTTATGGGCGATGCGGCGGCCACAGGGCACTTCTCGATTGGGTCCGGCTCTCGTCTGGCGTTTGACAGTGCGATCGCGCTGGCCGAATACCTGCATTCCGAGCCGACAATGGAACAGGCGTTCGAGCGGTATCAGGCCGAACGCCGGGTCGAGGTGCTGCGTCTGCAATCTGCGGCCCGCAACAGCCTGGAATGGTTCGAGCAGGTTGAACGCTATCTGGACATGCCCGCCCCGCAATTCGCCTATTCGCTGCTGACCCGAAGCCAGCGCATCAGCCACGAAAACCTGCGGCTGCGCGATCCGGAATGGCTGGCATCCGCCGAGGACTGGTTTCAGGAACAGGCCGGGGGCGCAAAAGGCCGCCGCCCGATGTTCGCGCCCTATAAACTGCGCGATATGGACCTGAAAAACCGCATCGTCATGTCGCCAATGGCGCAATACAAGGCAGTCGACGGTTGCCCGACCGACTGGCACTTTGTCCACTACGCCGAACGCGCCAAGGGCGGAGCTGCGCTGATCTATACCGAAATGACCTGCGTGTCCGACGTGGGCCGTATCACCCCCGGCTGCCCGGGCCTGTATGCGCCTGAGCACGAGGTTGCGTGGAAACGGCTGGCCGATTTCATCCATGCCGAAACCACCGCAAAGTTCTGCATGCAGATCGGCCATTCCGGACGCAAGGGATCGACCCGCGTGGCGTGGGAAGGCATGGACCGTCCGCTGACCGAGGGCAATTGGCAGACCATGTCCGCCAGCGCCATTCCGTACCGCAAGGACAACAGCGTTCCCAAGGCGATGGACCGCGCCGACATGGACCTTGTGCGCGACCAGTTCGTCGCCTCGGCCCAAATGGCAGACCGTGCGGGTGCCGACATGATCGAACTGCACGCCGCGCACGGCTATCTGATCGCCAGCTTCATCAGCCCGGTAACCAACACCCGTACCGACGAATTTGGCGGCAGTCTTGAAAACCGGATGCGCTGGCCGCTGGAGGTGTTCACCGCCATGCGGGCTGTCTGGCCAGCGGCCAAGCCAATGTCCGTCCGGATTTCCGCGAACGACTGGATTGATGGCGGTGTCACACCTTCTGATGCCGTGCTGATCGCGCGAATGTTCCGTGAGGCAGGTGCCGATATCATCGACGTGTCGTCTGGCCAGACAGATCCGGCAGAAAAACCGATCTATGGCCGCATGTTCCAGACGCCGTTCAGCGACCGCATCCGCAACGAGGCCGGGATACCGACGATGACCGTGGGCAATATCTCGGACTACGATCAGGTCAACTCGATCCTTATGGCGGGCCGGGCGGATCTTGTGTGTCTGGCGCGGATGCATCTGGCCGACCCCTACTTGACGCTGCACGCGGCCATTGCGCAAGGGGACACCGGGTCCGAGTGGCCTGTGCCCTACAAGGGCGGGCAGGATCTGGCGATGCGGTTGACCCAGCGCCAACAAGAGGTGTTGCGGGCATGATGCTTGCGGGCAAACGGGTCCTGATCACAGGCGGCGGCACCGGGCTGGGTGCCGACCTTGCGCGCGGTTTTGCGCTTGCGGGGGCCGAGGTGGTGATCGCCGGACGCCGCCTTGACCCATTGCACGCGGTGACAGCGGGGACCGCAATCCGCTGCGTACAGGCCGATGTGACTGACGAGGCCAGTGTGGCGGCGATGTTCGCAGCCAGTGGTCCATGTGACGTCGTGATCGCCAACGCAGGCGCGTCTGACAGCGCCCCCCTGTCACGCACCACACTGGACCAGTGGAACGCGATGATCGGTGTGAACCTGACCGGGGCATTCCTGACGCTCCGCGACGGATTGCGGCAAATGACCGGGTGGGGACGCCTGATCCCCATTGCCTCGACTGCGGGGCTCAAGGGGTATTCCTATGTCGCCCCCTATGCAGCAGCCAAGCACGGAGTAGTCGGGCTGACCCGCAGTCTGGCGCTTGAGGTGGCGAAAAAGCCGATCACGGTAAACGCGCTTTGCCCCGGGTTTTTGGACACCGAAATGACTGACCGATCCATTGCTAACATCATGGCAAAGACCGGCAAGGACCATGCGGACGCTTTGGCGGCGCTGACCGCGACCAACCCGCAAGGACGGCTGGTGCAGCCGTCCGAAGTGACCGCAGCAGCCTTGTGGTTGTGCGGCCCGGGGTCTGATGCAATCAATGGTCAGGCGATCGCGATTGCAGGGGGCGAGGTATGACAGATCAAGAGCCGCAACCAGACCCGCACAAGTCAGACCCGCTGTCCAAGCGACGCCTTAAGATGTGGATCCGCCTACTGGGTGTGACCCGTGCCGCCGAAAGCCACCTGCGCGAAGTTCTGCGGGTGGAACACGACACCACCCTGCCTCGGTTCGATGTCATGGCGGCCCTGTGGCGCCGACGCGACGGGATCACGATGACGGAACTGAGCCGCATGCTGTTGGTGTCAAACGGAAATGCGACCACCGTCGTGGACCGGCTGGAAAAGAATGGTCTGGTGCGCCGAACGCCCTCGGTCAGCGACAGGCGGACAGTGCATGTGGCGCTGACCGACGAGGGTTTGCGGGTATTTGAAGGGTTGGCCGCCGGGCATGAAACCGAGGTCGGCACGCTGTTTGGCGGGCTGTCCGAGGCAGACCTGGATCAGTTGACTGAAATATTGAAGCGGATGAGGAGAGAAAAAGCATGAGCATTCTGGGGGCAACCCGCATGGCGGGCATCACGCCACAGCATTTCCTGTGGGAAGTATCTGACCGGATCGCCACAATTCGCCTGAACCGGCCCGACCGCAAGAATCCGCTTACATTCGACTCATACGCCGAGTTGCGCGACACCTTTCGCGCCCTGGTCTATGCCGACGACATCGACGTGGTGGTGATCGCCCCAAATGGCGGCAACTTCTGTTCGGGCGGCGATGTG
>JAUSPL010000328.1 GCA_030656535.1 Gemmobacter sp. | reverse complement strand
GACATCGCCTTGCAGGAACAACGATTCCCCGGCACGAAACGCCACCCGTTCCGAGGTAAACGCCAGCAGCTTCAGCTTGGCAGGCGACATCCCAGCAAACAACGGCAACTGCTTGAGCATTTTGACTTCGTCCTGCAACAGCACGGTCCGGCCTCCTAACCATGTCCCCATCAGCAACTATGCTGATATCATATCATTGAAGATACCATTCTTTTTTAACAGTTCTTCGCGATTCCCGTCTTCGACCAACTTTCCCCGTTCAAATACGACAATCCGGTCAAACGGCGTCGTTTGCGCAGGCGTTGGAACGACCCACAGAACCCCCGGCGCGCGTCCATCGCCTTTCAGCAAGGCAAGCGTGCGAACGACAATCTCGGCTTGCGCCCGACCGTCCAGCGCCGAAAGAGGGCGGTTGAAGATATAGTATTCAGACCGCCGGATCAGCGCCCGCGCTAGGCTCAGCTTTTGCCGCTGCACTGCCGTCAGCCGCTTGCCTCCGGCCCCCACGTGATAGTCCAGACCAACGGCCATCGCCGTTTCGTAAAGCCCCGAAGGAGCAAGTAATTTGCCGACTTCCGTATAGATGCGGCTCGCCCCGTCGCGGTATTTCTGGCTGATCCGTCCGAACAGAATGTTGTCCAGCAGACCTGAAGATACCAGGTAGTTCTCGGGATCAAACAGCTCTACCCCGCCCTTCAAGGATTCGGGCAAACCTGAATGGAATGGTTCACGGAACGCGACCACTTCGGCCATCAGTGTATCATCAAGCAGACCAAAACGAAACCGGGGTTCAACATAGCTGAAACTCAGCGTGATCAGCCTTGCCTTTTCGGCCCCGGTTGCGCTGCCAGGATCGGCATCCAGCTTGGCCAGCAAGGATTGAAGCACCGGAATCTCTTCGGGCGTCAGGAAGGTAAGCTGTTGAAAGATCGGATGCTCGGGGGGCAGGTCGCTGATCAGTTCGATCCCGTTGCGTGCAATATCCAGACCCATAGACATCAGCTTGTCGTCTAGCCCTCCTTGGGCCAGAATGGACCGGAAATAGCTGTTTTGGCCGATCTTGCTGCCCACAAGCTCGGGCGCCCGCGGGTTCCCGAACAACAGGTTTTCCATAACGGTCGCTTCGGCGTTGTAGGCACCGGATTCAAAGGGTACGATCAAGCCATCAAGATCTTGCTTCTTCAGTTCCGCATACAGCACCTTGCGCATCGCAACGACTTTTTCGGCCATACCGGCAAAGCGATCAGGGTCTACCGTCGATCTTAAGGCAAGATCCAGGATGTCCCGACTCAGAGACACGGTTTCCAGCACCGCCAGCAGACGCGGAAACAGGCTCGCCTCGTCGGTCAGGCCAAGACTCGAATAGTTGATCCACTCTGCCGCGATATCGAAATCCGGGTTTCCGCTCCGGACCGCTTCGCGCTGGTTCCAGAGACGTTCTTTGTGCTCGAACTCGGACATCGATCGCATGCCGGTTGGTGCGTTTTTCAGCCCATAAAGCAGGTTGTCGCGCACAGAGCCGAAGAACAGGTATGGTTCTGGTCCGGCATAGGTGATGGCACGGCCAATGACAGATTCGGGTATCGCACGCAAATCATCCGTGCCTGCTGTCACCCGGCCCGACCGCGCCCAGACGACCCGCGCTAGTACCTCGGCCAGAACGTCGCCCCCCGCACCTGCATGCCCGAGAACCGCAACGGATTCGCCGGGGTTCAGCTGGAAAGTCACGTTCGCAAGGCTCGTCTCTCCGCTTTCTTCCCGTACCTCCAGATTGGAAACGGCCAGCGGACCTAGCAGCTTGCCCGCAAAATCATCTGCCGATACCTGCTGGATCGCCGCATCGATCATCCCCTCCACCTCGAATTGCTGGGTAACGGTCTGATACTTGATTTGGACATCCTGCCGATTCTGATCCCAGTCGATCAGCTCTTTCAACGGACCGGGCAGATCCTTGTAGGCACCGATCACCGCCACCAATTGCCCGATGTCCAGCATTCCGTTGAGCGCCAGATACCCGCCCACGGCGTAAAACAGAAACGGCGTGACGGACGCCAGAAAGTTATTGATGAACTTGATCAGGAACTTGCGCTGATAGATCTCGAACCTGATGGTGAAGATCCGGCCCAGCCGTGCAGCCACATCTGCGCGCTCATAGTTTGAGGTGTCATAGGCGTGGACGGTCTGCATCCCGTCAAATATTTCGCTGACACGTCCCGCCAGTTCGCGCGCGGTCAACTGCCGTTCCCGCCCAAGCACCAAAAGCTTTCGCCGCATCCTGGGAATGATGAATGCCTGCACCATCACAAGCGCCAAGGCGATCATGCCAAGCGGGATGCTTTGGACAAAGATAAAGACCAGCGCCGTCAGCGCCTGTCCGCCCAGCAACGCGGGCGCCACGAAGGCATCGCCGGTAAAGCCGCCGATCGGCTCGACCTCGTCCTTGACCATTCCGGCCACTTCGGCGGCCTTCATCCGTTTGAAGGCATGGGGGGGGAAGCGCAGTATCTGATCAACCAGCGTATAGCGCATCCGCCGCAGCAGGCGTTCGCCCAGCCGACCCTTGTAGGTATTGATGTAGAACTTGAACAAACCGTTGATGATGACCAACAGCAAGAACACCCCGCTCAGGGCAAAAAGCATCTCGGTCCGCGCAAGGTCGACCCCTTCAAAGATCGTGGTCGAGCCGAGGTAGGGCAGATCAACGACAAGCCGGAAAAATGGCTGTGTCGCCCCCGGGTCAGCGAATCCATCGCCCTGGATAGGACCGTTCACAATCTGTTTGGGCAGATTGAACGACAGGAAATACGGGATCATCGACACGGCAACGACGACAAGGATCCAGATCTGCTGCGGCTTGGTGTGGCGCCAGATGTATCGCGAAAGATTCTCGTCCAGCATAAAGGTTGGCCGCCTCTGAATCATACTAGGGAAAGTAGCAGGCTGGACAGAACATGCCCTTAGTCAAACCCCATAGCCGGGGCAGATCAAGCGGTTTGTCGGCCCGCGGCGCTCGCTTTTTCTTTCATCTGACGGGCCGCCTGCGCATAGCCCCCCGCAGCACCGTCGATGAAATGCATGTGGTCCCGTGCGGTCAGCGATGCCACCAGGCAGGTGACAAGCGCCTCGGACTGCCGGTGCGTCCCGAACAGGCAAATTCCCGCAGACTCTGATGCCAAAAGGCGCGCCTCAATCCGCGCAAGGCCCGCGTCATCCACATCCAACGTCATCTTCAATCCGTCATCAAATTTCCGGAAGTCAGTATTCAGCGCCAAATCCCGGCGATACTCTCTCATGTTGAACCCA
>JAUSPL010000318.1 GCA_030656535.1 Gemmobacter sp. | reverse complement strand
GACATCGGCTGCTGGTTCCTGCCGCTGCCGCCCTATAGCCCCGACCTCAACCCCATCGAGATGGCCTTCGCCAAGCTCAAGGCCTTGCTCCGCAAAGCCGCCGCCCGAACCTACGATGACCTCTGGAAAGCCGTAGGGGCCGTCTGCAACCTCTTCACCGAGGACGAATGCCTCAACTACTTCATCGCCGCGGGATACAACCCCGAATGAACGCGACACGCTCTAACGTTTGACTGCGCGAAGGCAGAGTTTTCCAGCTTCGCTCAGGGTGACGGGCTGGTGACGCCCCCTGTTTTCGTCAGCATGATCGGGATCTTGTTGACGATCGCGCCGTGTACCGGCCGTCTGCTGTGGTATTCCCGGCTGACCCGCGACGGGCGGCTGGTGATGGGCGGCCAAGGGCCCTACCGCGAGGACCCCGGCCTGAAGCCCGCGCAGTCCGCGCTGAAAAAACTCGAGTCCCTGTTCCCCGAAGCAGACAGCCTGACGCCGGGATATATCCCGGCGGGTCGGGTCGCTATGACCGTTGATCACTATCCGCAACTTTGCGCGCTGGACCGCGGCGTGTTTGCGGGTCTGGGCTTCAACGGGAGTGGCGTTACTACAGGCAAGATCATCGGCAAATGCCTTGCCGATCTGGCCAAGGGCGAGCCGAGCCTGCGGCCGGTCACCCAACCCAAACCATTCAAGATGCATGGTTTTGGACGGATCGCCATCACGGCCTTCAGTGCGCTTTACGCCTGTCTGGACAAACGAGTCGCTCCGCAGGGCTGATCCCTGCGGTGCCTTTCAGATGGCGCTCGGACGTGAGGCGCGTCTGGCGACACGCCTCGGGCGAGGTCTCAGGATATATGGCACAGCCGGAAGGCGTCATAGATCGCCGTGTGGATGTTTCGGCTGGCCTGCGCGTCTCCGATGCGGTGCAGTTCATAGCCCTGCTGCGGCCGGGGCTGAGGCGTGTTCGCAATCAGTGACTTGATATCGGTGACACCGGCATTGCCTGCGGTCTTGCGTAGCGCGCCGAACAGTTCGTTGTCCGGCACCGTGCCCATGTCGACGATCACCTGATGGACCATCAATTCGGTCTGTTCACGCGTCAGTTCGTTCAGCAACGTGGCGACCAGCTGATTTGAGCGGCGCGCTACCGATACAAGCCGCATGTCCGTATAGGCGCGCAGGTCCATGCGGGCAAATTCGGTTTTCCAGCGCGTAGTCTCGGCATAGGTCAGATCCTGCGCCAGACCGCCGTCGATGGTGACATAACTGACCTCGGATCCGGCCCGCTGCGCCATCTGCGCTGCAAGCGGCGCCGGATGCCGCCCGGTCCCGTCCCAGACCAGAACCGACGGGGCGATTTTGCGATCGCGTCCTATGATGTCCCAAGTGCTGTCCACCAAATCGAATCCGGGGCCGAATTCCGTCTGCGGCAGACCACCCGTAGCCAGGATCACCAGGTCGGGGTTCAGGGCCTCGATGTCTGTGCTATCCATGAACGCGTTGTATTCGACAGGCACACCCATTCGGTCAAGCTCGGACAGCCGCCAGTCAATGATCCCCATCAGGTCACGGCGCCAGCTGTTGGCGGCCAATTGCATCTGGCCTCCGGCCTTTGGGGCCGCTTCGTGCAGGGTCACATCGTGACCGCGCAGCGCCAGCACCCGCGCAGCCTCCAACCCCGCCGGCCCGGCTCCCACCACGACGGCACGCCGCGACTGATCGGCTTTTGCGACGTGATGGGACAGCGAGGTTTCTCGCCCGGTGACAGCATTATGCAGGCATTTGGGACGATACGGCGACTGGCAATGCTGTGCGCCGACGCAGGGGCGGATGCGGTCTTCTTCACCCCGGATCAGTTTGGTCACCAGATGCGGATCGGCGATTTGCGCGCGGGTCATTCCGGCCATGTCCAAGTGCCCTTCGGACACCGCAAAGCGCGCCGAGGCCAGATCCGAAATGCGCGCCGCGTGAAAGACCGGCAGCTTGACTTCGCGCTTGAAGGCACCGACGGCTTCGACCCAGGGCGCAATCGGCGTGCCCATGCCCGGCATGTTCTCGGACGTCAGGCCGCGAAATGTGTCCATGGACCCGTAGATGGCGTTGAAGAAATCGACCAACCCTTCGGATTGCAACATACTTGCCGCCTGCACGCTTTCTTCGGGGGTCAGTGCTCCGTCCACGCCCTCATCGACCACCCATCGGATGCCGATCAGGAACTTGTCACTGACGGCCCGACGCATGGCGTCGTGGACCATCAGCGCAAAGCGCATTCGATTTTCCAGCGATCCGCCAAAGGAGTCCTCGCGCCGGTTGGTGCGCGGCGACAGGAACTGTCCGATCATGTGACCCGCAGCCAGGGTTTCGATCCCGTCCAGGCCACCTTCCTCGCAGCGACGCGCGGCTGCGGCATATGCGGCCACGACGCGGTCGATATCTTCGCGCAGCATCTCGCGCGGGATGGCGCGGTGCAGCGTTTCACGGACAGGCGACGGCCCGATGGCAGGCAGCCAGTGATCCTGATAAGGATCGGCGCGCCGTCCCAGATGCGTGATCTGGCACATCAGCGCCGCGCCCTCGGCATGCATCCGCTCAGAAAACTTCTGAAGGTGCGGGATGACGGCGTCGACACCGACGTTGATCTGACTGAAAATATTGGGGCTGTCCTCTGCCACGTTCGATGATCCACCGAACATCGACAGCGCCAATCCACCGCGTGCCTTTTCGACGTGGTAGGCTTGGTACGCCTCTTGTGGAGACCCATCGACTTGCAACCCGCAGGCGTGGCTTGTCGACATGATCCTGTTGCGCAAGGTCAGTCCGCGGATCGTCAGCGGCTTGAGCAGCGGGTCCGTCTTGCTGTTCGGCGAGAGGTCTAGCATGCAATTCTCCAAGAGTGCAGCGTGGCCGCGTGCAAGCGGTCAATCTATGCGGGTAAAAGGATGCGCGGTCCGGGTCAGTCCACCATCGGCGCGGATGTTCTGACCCGTGACGTAGCTGTTGGCCGGGCTGGCCAGCCAGGCGACGAGGGCTGCGATTTCTTCGGGTTGGCCCGGGCGACCCACCGGTACATGCGATGCAACGAGCGCCAACATTTCGGGCGTGTATTTCGCGCGAAGGGCATCGGTCATGATATAGCCGGGGGCGACGGCGTTCACGAGCACACCCCGGTGCCCCACCTCGGCGGCAAGGGCCACCGTCATGCCGTCGACTCCGAACTTTGAGGCGCAGTAGGCGGTGTTGCCCGGGTTGCCCGTCACCGACCAGATCGACGTGATGTTGACGATACGACCCCATTCCTGCGCCAGCATATGCGGCAGGCAGCTTTGGGTGATGCGGTATGGGCCGGTCAGGTTCGTCGTGATCGTGTCCAGCATGGCCTGAGGCTGGGCATCGGCCATGGCGCCCTTGCGGTTGATGCCGGCGTTGTTGATCAGGATATCGGGCTTCAGGTCCTGCTGGATCGTCTCGGCCGCGCGGTTGACCGAGCCCGGATCAAGATAGTCGAGTTGAAGATAGCCGATGGCGTCATCCAGCGTGTCGGGCCGGCTTTCGGCCCGCCCGGTGATGGTGCAGCTATGACCAGCATCGCACAGGGCCTGGGTGATCGCAGCGCCGATCCCGGCCCCCCCGCCAGTGATGAGAACTCTGCGTGCCGCGGTCATTGGGCTGTGTCCTCATACAGGTAGCAGGCCGTGTGGTGATCTGGGCCAGTCCGACGCTGATCCGGATGCACCTTGGCGCATTTTTCCATCGCATGAGGGCACCGGTTGAGGTAGCGGCAGGCGCGGATGTCGTCCGTCATCGGATTGAAGATATCGCGCGTGCTGGCGGTGGTGGGCCGTGTCTTGTCCAGCGTGCCCAGCAGTTCCCTTGTGTAGGGGTGCTTGGGATCGGCATAGACCTGCGCGGTCGGCCCGACCTCGAGCAGTTTGCCGAAATACATGATCGCGATACGATCGCACAAAAACCGCGCGACGTGCAGGTCGTGCGTGACGAACACGATGGTCAGGTCATGGCTGGTGCGCAGGCGCTTGAGCAGGTTCAGGATCTGCGCCCGCACCGACACATCCAGCTTCGACACAGCTTCGTCCGCGAACAGGACGCGGGGCTTTGTCGCCAGCGCGCGCGCAATGGCGGCGCGTTGCAACTGGCCGCCGGAAAGCTCGTGGGGAAAGCGGTCGCGAAACTGCTTGCCCAGGCCAACGTCTTTAAGCAGGGCATCGATGGCCTCGGCCACTCCGTCGCGTGTGGCGTGGCCATGCAACCGCAGCGGAACCTCCAGTGCCTGCGCCACCGTCTGACGCGGGTTCAGGGACGACAACGGGTCCTGAAAGACCATCTGCAACGCGCCACCGGTCAGCGACGTCTTTTGCCCGTCCAGCATGATTGTGCCGCCCGCAGTGCCATGGAGTCCAAGCGCCGCCTTGCAGATCGTGGTCTTTCCGCTGCCGGATTCGCCCGCAATGCCAAGGATTTCGCCCTTTCGGACGCTCAGCGTCACATGGTCGACGGCATTGAACTCGGTCGATCTGCCTGCCAGCCGCGACAGCATTCCGCTGCCGCTGGAAAAGGTGACTACAGTGTCGTCGAACTCTAGGATGGTTTTGCTGGGCATGGTCATGCGACGAAATCCTGTTGATCCGCCTTAACGCAGCGGACTTTTCCATGACCCGGAACATCGTGCAGCGGGATTGCGTGGTCGCAGGATGCGTCGTGCAGCGGACAGCGCGGCGCAAACCTGCAGCGGTTCTCGGGCCATGTTCCGGTGCCGATGTCGCCTGCGATCTCGGTCAGGGTTTCTACGTTGCCTTCCAGCTCTCGTGCGGTCCTCACAAGGCCCTGGGTGTAGGGGTGGCGCGGGGTCTGCAGAATTTCACGCGTGTCGCCCTGTTCGACGATCTGGCCCGCGTACATCACGATCATGCTGTCACTGACCTGTTCGGCGATGGTCATGTCGTGGGTGAT
>JAUSPL010000317.1 GCA_030656535.1 Gemmobacter sp. | reverse complement strand
GAACAGGCCAGATCCGGGTTCGTGTCGATCCGGCGGTGATTGCCGCGGCAGCAGAGAAACTGGCCGCCGACCGATGGGCGTCTGCCGCGCAACGCAAGGCGGTGGAGACCATCGCCCATGCCGGACTGCCGCTTGCCGAAGGGATATTGCACGAACGCGCCACGGTCCTTGATCTGCTGCAAGGCCCCGAACGGCAGGCGTTGGCCCACGCCCACATGGCCGAACGCATGACGCGGCACATCCCCGAGGCAACTGCCGCGCCCCGACCGATTGCCGCCGCGGCGGTCATCGGCGACAACGAAAACGCCATCGGCTTTGCAGCTGCATTTTTGCATGCGGGTCTTGCGGTCACCACGCTTTGTGACCTTGAAGACCGGAAGGCCGGTCTGCGCGCCGCGATTTTGCTGCGGGCCACGGAACTTGGGCAGGCAAGCGTAACGCCGCGTGCGGAAAGCCTGTCGTTGGCGTCAAGGTTTGCGGTCACGACCGACCTTGCAGCCCTGCATGCGGCAGACCTCGTTGTGATCGCGTCGGAACATGCGGTGAGCACAACGATTGCCTGCCTTGATCCTGTCGTGCGTCCGGGTGTCGTGATCGGCGTGGTGACGGCGGGTGATGCTTTCGCGGCCTTGTCCGATGCAGGCAATCGGTCGCAGGATATTGTGGGATTGCACGCGGTTCAGCCCCCCGGTCCATCGCGGTTGCTGGAGGTGCAGCTTGCCGACATCACTGCGCCCGAAGCCGTCGCGACAGTGTTTGCGCTGGCAGCGCGCATGCGGATGGTCGCGGTGCGCAATCTGGGCCGCCCGGTCGGGATGCGCATCCATGCCCACTGCCACCGCTTTGCCCAACAGATGCTGCTAGCCGGCGTCCCGCCTTCCCGGCTGGACCGGCTGATCGCCGATGCGGGTCTTGGCCCCCGCCGGTTTGCCGATGCGGTGCCGGCGGCACCCAATCGGCCGCGCGCCTTGGATGCGGCCCCGGCGTTGGCCGATGATGCCATCGTGGCGCGGTACTTTGCCGCCATGACCCTGGAGGCGTGCCGAGCGCTGGACCAGGGGGCATCCCTGCGCGCCACCGATATTGATGCCACACTTCTGGGCTATGGGCTCCGGCGGACACTCGGGGGGCTGTTCCATATGGCAGACCGGATGGGACTGCCCGGCCTGATCGCGCAGATCGACAGCTGGTCCGCCGAAGCGCCCGACTTCTGGCACCTCCCCGACCGTTTGCGACAGCTTGCCCGTCGCAAAGGGCATTTTGCCGATCTGAACAAGGAGCAGATGCGTGAATCTTGACTATTCGCCGCAGGAGGTTGCGTTCCGCGCCGAGGTGCGCGCATTTCTGGCCGACAACTTGCCTGCCGATATCGCGGCACGCGTGGCCGACGGCAGCCCGCTGAGCCATGACGATACCCTGAGGTGGCAGGCGATCCTGCATGCCCGGGGCTGGCTGGCCTCGGTCTGGCCCCGCGAACATGGCGGTACCGGCTGGTCGGTGGTGGAGCGTCATATCTTTGCCGAAGAGTCTGCGCTTTATTCCGCGCCGCGGCTGCCGCCCTTTGGGTTGAACATGCTTGGGCCGGTGGTGATCCGCTATGGCACCGACGCACAAAAAGCGACAATCCTGCCGCGCATTCTGGACGGATCCGACTGGTGGTGCCAGGGCTACTCCGAACCGGGTGCCGGGTCCGATCTGGCCAGCCTGCGGACGCGCGCGGTGCGGTTCGGGGATGACTATGTCGTCAACGGGCAAAAGACCTGGACGACCTATGGCCAATACGCGAACAAGATTTTCTGTCTGGTCCGGACCGCAGACGGCAAACCCCAGCAAGGGATCAGTTTCCTGCTGGTCGATCTGGACACACCCGGCGTCGAGATGCGCCCGATCCGCATCATCGATGGCAGCGTCGAGGTGAACGAGGTTTTCTTTACCGATGCCCGCGTCCCGGTCGCCAATCTGGTGGGCGAAGAAAATGCCGGCTGGACGATTGCCAAATACCTGCTGACTTATGAGCGCACCAATATTGCAGGCGTCGGCTATGCGACCAAGGAACTGGCCCGGCTGAGGCAACTGGCGCGCCAGATCGTCCGCGATGGCCGGCCGATTGCCGACAACCCGGCCTTTGCCGCCCGGATTGCGGAACTGGAATGCGAACTCGAGGCGCTTCGGGTGACCAACCTGCGTCTGCTGGCTAACGCGCGCGACGGGGCAGCCAGCGGGGTTGACAGCTCGATGCTGAAGCTGCGCGGAACTCAGTTGCGTCAGTCCCTGCAAGATCTGTACCGAATGGTTCTGGGGCCGATGGCAGGACCGCTTGCCGGGACCGGGCTGGCCGGTGACCTGGGCCTGCCGTCGGATGCGATCCGTGCCGCGCAAACCTACTTCAACCACCGCAAGCTGTCGATCTATGGCGGCTCGAACGAAATACAGCGCAACATCGTTGCCCAACATCTGTTCCAGGGGTGATCCATGGATTTCCGACATTCCGAGGAGCATCAGCTTCTGGCAGACAGTCTGCGCCGGTTTCTGGCCGACGCCAGTCCGATGACCGCACGCAATACGGCCGCGTTTGCCTTTCCGTACCACATCCCAACGCTTTGGGCCGGGCTGGCACGCCTTGGCATACCCGGGGCCTTTGTGACCGAAGCACATGGCGGTTTTGGCGGGACACCGGCAGACATCATGGTTGTCTTTGAGGAAATCGGCCGTAACCTGTGCATCGAACCGCTGCTGGGCACCCTGCTTGGCGCGCGGCTTCTTGAACGGTTGGGGCGTGGCGATCTGCTGGAAGGGGTCATTGCGGGGTCCGAACGGCTGGCTTTGGCCGTGAATGAACCGCAGGTCGCCTGCGATCTGGACCATCTGGCGGCAACAGCCCACCGTGTTGACGGTTCCTGGCGTCTGCAAGGGCAAAAGTCGGCGATCTACGGCGCACCGGCGGCAACGCTTGTGCTTGTTGTGGCACGGACCGACGATCATCTGGGGGTTTTTGCGCTGCGCGAACCGGCCCTGATCCATTCGGCGATGGTCGACGGTGGCGGAACAGCCGATCTTGTGCTTTCAGGTCTTCGGGCGGAGTGCCTGGCGCAGGATGCCCGACCGGCCATCGAAGAAGCCCTTGATCTGGGGCGGCTGGCACTTTGCGCCGAAACGCTTGGCGCCATGTCGCACCTGATGGCCCTGACCAAAGACTATCTCCAGACCCGCAAGCAGTTTGGGCAGGCACTGTCCACCTTTCAGGCGCTTCGGCACCGCGCGGTCGACATGCAGGTCGACCTTGAACAGGTCCTGTCGATCACGATTTCCGCCATGGCCGAATTCGACGGACCGCAACGCGCCCGGCATGTCGCCATGGCCAAGGCACTGACAGGAAAGCTGGCCGCGCGTTTCGCCGAAGAGGCTATCCAGTTGCACGGCGGCATCGGGATGACATGGGAATATCCCGGCAGCCACTACGCCAAGCGACTGGTGATGATCGATCATCAACTCGGCGACCGTCACGACCATATCGCGCGGATGATCCGCGCCGACCGCCAGGACGTCAAAGCCGCGACATGAACACCCACAGCAGTGAAAACCGCGTCGGCTATCGCGAGACGACAATGCGGGACGGCGGCGGCTTCATTGCGCGGTGTCACGACATGCATGCGTCGCCTGACAGGCTGCTGAAGAAGTCGCCCTTCGGCGCGGTTTGAGGAACATGATTCCCTTTTCCTGCAACTTTTGCGGGGGTGATGATGCGGATTTTGAACGGTTCTGTTCTGCCGAGGGTTGCCCCGCGATCGCGCCGAAGCGGCTGATGCAGGCCAGTCTGGTCCAGATCTTGTTTTTGGTCCGGTGGCCTGCTGCCGGTTTCGTTGACAGCGGTCAAGCTAGCATAGCGCGGGCCTCTAACTCCATCGGGCTAAGATAGCCCGGTCTCGAATGCCGCCTGCGCGGGTTGTAGACGCGTTCGATGGAATCGACCACGTCGGCACGGGCCTCATCGCGTGTCCGATAGACCTTGCCGGCAGCGCGCTCCGTCTTCAGCGACGAGAAAATGATACCCACCGCCGGCCTCGCCATGGTCACTTGGACCAGTGGCGTGACCATGGCTCGATTCCTCACGTTCCCGGCCCGGCTCTTCGAACAGGTGATGCCGTTGTCGGCCAGAAGGCGCTGAAACAGCTCAGCGGTGTATTGCGATCCCTGGTCCGAATGATTCGGTATTGGGTCGGCCCTGATACGCCGCCAGACGGCCATCATCAGCGCATCCATCACCTGTAAAGTATCCCGTTCTGCCCTCATGAACCAGCCGACGACGCGCCGGGAGACCAGGTCCAGCACGACAGCCACACAGAGCCAGCCTTCTGCTGGTCCAGATATAAGTGAAGTCTGTCAAACACTTATGGTTTGGTTGATCGGCCTGGAAGTCCCGGTCGAGGATGTTGTCGGTTCTCGAGAGCCGGTGGCTGTTGATTTCCACCCAATGCTGAGCCGGGTTTCTCATCGAGAATTGACCCGCTTTGACTATGGATTTCGGATCAGGCGGGGGTCAAGATCTGTGTTGTCTCCTTCTTTTTCTTTTCGGCGGTTGCAGCCGCTGAGCTTGCCTTGAAGCGGAAGCTGTCATTGCCGGCTTCGAGGATGTGACAGCGGCGGGTAAGGCGGTGGTCATCTTTGCGTCGCCAAAGACCGTGGCCCATTCGCCGAAACTTGGGTTGGTGGTGACCACCACGCTGGTGCGCTCGTGAGCTTGCTCAGCAGATGGAACAGCAACGCCCCGCCTGATGCGCTGAACGGCAGATAGCCAAGTTCATCAAGGATCACGAGGTCGAGCTTGGTCAGGACTTCGGCGATCTGCCCGGCCTTTCCTCTTGCCTTCTCCTGTTCGAGAGCGTTGACCAGTTCGATGGTCGAGAAGACGCGGACGTTCCTGCGGTGATGTTCGCTTGCCTGAATGCCGAGGGCGGTGGCGACACTGGTCTTGCCGGTTCCCGGGCCGCCGATCAGGACCACATTCTGGGCCCCGTCCATGAGCACGCAGCGATGCAGAGTTCTGAGAGTGGCCCCGTTGATCTCGCTGACGGCGAAGTCGAAGCCTGCAAGGTCTTTGTAGGCCGGGGACCGTGCCGACTTCATGTTCTAGAGCGTGTCGCGTTCATTCGGGTTTGTATCCCGCGGCGATGAAATAGTTGAGGCATTCGTCCTCGGTGAAGAGGTTGCAGACGGCCCCTACGGCTTTCCAGAGCTCATCGTAGGTTCGGGCGGCGGCTTTGCGGAGCAAGGCCTTGAGCTTGGCGAAGGCCATCTCGATGGGGTTGAGGTCGGGGCTATAGGGCGGCAGCGGCAGGAACCAGCAGCCGATGTC
>JAUSPL010000313.1 GCA_030656535.1 Gemmobacter sp. | reverse complement strand
GACATCGTCTCATCCGACTATGTGCCCAGCGCGCTGCTGCCTGCGGCCCTGATGCTGGGCGATGTCTGGGGCGATCCAGCTCGGGGCATCAGCACGGTGACGGCGGCCCCTGCGGCCGCGGCGGGGCTGATCGACCGTGGCCATCTGGACGTCGGCGCAAGGGCAGATGTGATCCGCGTGGCGCGCATCGAGGGGGCCTGCGCGGTGCGCGGAACATGGGTACAAGGACACAGGGTCGGCTGACCCGTCCGGGGCCGCCCGGGTTGCGTCTATGACCTGCCCTTGCAGCATCCGCGTTCCACAGTTTGTGACCTGCGACGGCATGACCCTACTAATAATTTGATTTCCCGTGACACTGCGCCAGTTCGTGGCCTATAGCTTCCACGATACGGAACGAGGTTACCATGGAACGGGATGAAGCGCCGCAAGGTGCGCAACTGATATCACGCGCGGCTGAAGTGCTGCGTGCCTTTCCGCGCGGGGCCCCCGAAGGGCGCCGGTTGCGGGATCTGGCGACCTCGCCCGGGCTTGCGGAGCCAACGGTACGCCGTATCCTTTTGTCGCTGATATATGAGCAGTTCGTGGTGCAAGATGCCGAAACCAAGCGCTACAAGCTTGGCCCTCTGGCGTTTGAGCTGGGTCTGGCTTCGGGGTTTCATGCAAAGGTGTTGCATGTCTGCAGCCCGCATTTGCGGACTTTGGCGGCTGATACTGGGATGATGGTCATGCTGGCCTTGCGGACAGGGCTGGAAACCGTCTGTCTGGACCGCGCCGATGCCGGAAATCCGATCCACTCCAAGCTGGCAGACGTGGGTGAGCGGCTTTTGCTGGGCGTCGGAACCGGCGGGGTCGCGCTGATGGCGGCCATGAAAGACGCAGATGTCGAGGAAATCCTGTCAGCCCCGGCATACGACCATTCGCCGGTCAGCCGCGACGACATCCGCACCCGTCTTACCCTGACCCGCGCGACCGGATACGCCGACATCGCCGACAAACCCATCGAAGGCACCCGCGGCATAGGGGTCGCAGTCCCCACCGCACGCGGGCTGCCCACACTGTCCCTGTCGCTGGTTGCGGTACATTCCCAACTTACCGATGCGCAACTGGGACAGGTTCTGCCTATCTTGCGCATGACTGCGGACTTGATCGGGGCGGCCCTGGACTTGCGCTAAGGGCGGCGCGCTCAGGGGACTATGAAGATTGCAACCGCCCCTATCCCAGCCACATCAAAGCGATACTCGCACGCATCCTTCGGGAACTGGGTCGGAATCAGGCTGCCGGTCATCACGATATCGCCGCGGCGCAGACCGGTCCCCCGTGCGCGCAGATGGTTCACCAGCCATTCCAGCGGCACCAAGGGCCCACCCAGAACGTCACGCCCATAGCCGCTGTCGATTTCTTCTGCGTTCCGTGACACCACACCCTTGCAGTCCGTCAGATCACGCGGCATCAGAACCCAGTCGCCCAGCACCACCCCGGCATTCCACGAATTGTCCGCGATCAGCGACTGCACATCCAAAGCGACATAATCGCAGTTGCGGTCATCCACCACTTCCACGGCTGCGGCGACCGCATCAACCGCCTGGGCCACCTCTGTCGCGGAATAGGGTTCGGGGCGCGCGGGCAGATCGAGCCCGATCCGAACGCAGATTTCAAACTCGAGCCCCAGCCGACCATGCGCACCAAGCCGCATCTCTGCCCCCGACGCATGCAGCCGGGTGGCCAGAACGGCCCCCGCCACAGGCTGATCTATGCCGCACATCGCCTGCATGCGGGCAGAGGTCAGCCCGATCTTCCACCCCACGGGGCAACCCATGTTGGCTGACTGCATCGCAGCAACAAACGCCGCCTGCGCCGCATAGGCGTCATCAAGCGAGGCAATACCGTGATCGCGCGCAAAAGGCACGAACCGCGCGCCGTCCCGATGCTGGTCGCACAGCCACTTGCCGAGGTTGTCAAAGTTGGTTTCGGTCATTGGGCGTCTCCCTCGCGCGCAATACAGGTTTCCAGCTTCTCAAGCCGCGCGCGGCCCAATAGCGCCAAAGTCAGGTCAATTTCATTGCCCAGCATGGACAACACACCGCGCAGGCCCGGTTCGCCCCCGGCCGCCAGCCCCCACAACGGCGCGCGGCCCAAAAGCACAGCGCGGGCGCCAAGGCCCATGTACTTCACCACATCGCTGCCCCGCTGAACACAACTGTCAGCCAGCACCGTCACCCGCCCCCCCACCGCATCCACAATCGGCGGCAAGGCCCGGGCCGTCGTGATGGCACTGTCCAGGTTGCGCGCCCCGTGGGTGGAGACCACAACACCTTCGGCCCCCAGATCGGCGGCGCGACGGGCGTCGGCCACGCTCAGCAAACCCTTTACAACCAGTTCGCCCGCCCAATCTCGCCGCAATGACGCAATGTCATCCCAGTTCAGGCGGTGATCAATTGCAACCTCGGATGCCAACTGGGCGCGTGCGACCGAGTTGCGAAAAGCTTCCGGGTAGTGGCCATAAACCGGCATCCCTCCTTGACGCAGATAGCCCAGCAGCACCGATAGGGTCCAACCCGGGTGGCGCAGCAGGTCCAGCGCGACCCGTCCCCCCGGCTTTAACGGAATGGTCAGCCCGTTGCGCAGGTTGTATTCGCGGTTGGGCAAGACCGGCGTGTCGGCAGTCACGACCAATGTCGTGATCCCGCACGCTGCCGCACGTTGCAATAATCCGCGGGTCAGGTCACGGTTGCGCCAGACATACAGTTGAAACCATAGGTTCGCGTTGGGTGCCGCCTCGCGGATACGTTCAACGGTGGTCACCGACTGGGTCGAGATGCAATAGGGCACCCCCGCGTGCGCCACGCCGCGTGCCAGCATCAGTTCGCCATCATACGCGACCAGGCCCGCCAACGCTGTCGGCGCGACCGCAACCGGCAAGGCCAAAGTCCGACCAAAAACCGTCGTGGTCAGATCACGCTGGTCGTGTCCGGTCAGCATTTCCGGCAGTAGCGAGATCGCATCCAGATCGCTGCGATGGCGCCGCGGGCCGGTCTCATCTTCGGTGCCCCTGTCGATATAATCAAACAGGAATCGCGGAAGGCGGCGTTTAGCGGCTGCGCGATAGTCGTGAAAGTTCAAAAGCATCAGTACCTCGGGCCAGGAACAACCCTGCAAGGGTCAGGTTTGTCGGTCGGTCAGCCATCCGAACATTCAGGATGGGGCCCTGCCCTCGGCCTTGCGATGCTGTCGCGCAGCATGGCACGCGCTGACAAAGTCACCACAATGACTCCACGATGCGGCTGCCCTCGTCAAGTCCGCAGTTTGATATGCCACAGACAGATCCGGTATGGCCTGGGA
>JAUSPL010000297.1 GCA_030656535.1 Gemmobacter sp. | reverse complement strand
GATCGAGGTGCAGGTGCGGCTGCAAAAATCCCTGCTTGGTCTGGTATTGCAAGCGCCCGCCCGGTTTGGGCCGCCCGCCACGCGCCTGTCACGTCGCGCCTTGGCCTTGGCCAAGCCCAGGTTGCCGCTGGAGGAAGACCGCATCCGCATCGCAACCCTGTCAGACGAGGTTGCTGCCCACGCCCGTATCACGCCCGTACCTGATTGATCGCCTAGTGCACCCCTGACCCTGGGGCACGCCAAGGCGTGCGCTGATCTGCCGGGGCGGAGCGCGGGTTCGGGGTGGCGTTGTGCCCGATCGCGACATCTGGCACAGCGGGCGGCACAGGCCGGTTGTCCCAAGGGTGGCCGGGCACGCCCCGGCCCCTGACACCAAGACCTGACCAAGGCAATCAAAGGACTGACCATGCCTACTCCGACCCGCGCCGACTGGCTGTCGATTATTGCCTTGGGGCTCATCTGGGGGGGCACCTTCATGGTGGTATCCGTCGCTTTGCGGGGGTACGGGCCGGTGACAGTGGCCTGTGCACGCACAACACTGGGCGCACTGGCCTTGACGGGAATGGCGGTCTTGCTGCGCCGCCGCTGGCCCGCGAGGGCGGTCTGGTCACAGATCATTCCGATCGGTGTCCTGTCGTCGGCGGTGCCGTTCTTTTTGCTGTCATGGGGCCAGCAATACGTGCCCTCGGCCTTTGCCGGGCTGTCGATGGCAATATTGCCGCTGTTTGTGCTGCCGCTGGCGCATGTTTTTGCCGCAGAGCCCCTGACCCGTTACAAGGCGGCCGGGTTCAGCCTTGGCCTTGTGGGGGCGCTGGTGCTGCTGGGGGAGGGCGTGTTTCAGGGTGGGACCGATTTGCTGCCGCGCCTGGCCTGCATCGCGGCAACGCTTTGCTATGCCATATCGTCCATTTTGACTCGGCGCTGTCCACCTGTTGACCCATTGTCGTTTTCCGCCTGTACGCTGCTTGTCGGGGCGGTCGTGCTGGTCCCAGCAATGCTGCTGACCGAAGGCATCCCAGGCTGGACCGGCAATCTGTCCGGCGGCGCGATCTTGTTTCTGGGGTTGGTTCCCACGGCTTTTGCAGCCTTTTTGCGGGTCAGCGTCATCCGCTCTGCGGGTTCCGGGTTCATGACGCTGACCAACTATCAGGTGCCGCTGTGGTCTATGGCCTTTGGTGCGCTGGTCTTGAACGAAGCGCTGCCTGGGCGGTTCTTCGTCGCGCTGGCCCTGATCCTGGCCGGGCTGGCCGTCACTCAGGCCGGGGGGCGCAAGCGCCAGCCGACACCAAGCAGGGCCTGAGGGCCCGCGCCAGTGTGTGATCTGGTCCAGCCGCGATCAACGCGCCCCACGCAGACAGCAAAGCTGCGATCACACCGCCGCTTCGACTGCGCCGACGATTTCATCGACGACCTGCCGCAGCAACGCCGCGTCTTCGCATTCGGCCATGACCCTGATCAGCGGCTCTGTGCCTGACCGGCGGATCAAGATGCGCCCCTTGCCTGAGATGCGGTCGGTGTTGGCCTGGATGACCGCCTTGACCGATTCCGCCTCAAGCGGCTTCGCCCCTGCGGTAAAGCGCACATTCTTCAACATTTGCGGCACAGTTTCAAAGCTTTGCACAAGTTCCGAGGCCGGGCGTCCGCTGCGCACCATTTCGGCCAGAAACTGCAACCCTGCAATCAGGCCGTCGCCGGTGGTGGCATAATCCGTCATTACGATGTGCCCGGATTGTTCGCCGCCCAGGTTCCAGCCGCCCTGACGCATTGCCGCAACGACATAACGGTCGCCGACGGGCGTGCGCTTCAGCCGCAATCCGCGGCCGGTCAGGAAACGTTCCAGCCCAAGATTTGACATCACGGTGGCGACAAGAGTGTTGTCGCGCAGCCGACCTTCCTCGGCCCAACGCGCGGCGAACAGGGCCATGATCTGGTCGCCATCCGCGACCCGGCCACGTTCATCCAGGATCATCACCCGGTCGGCGTCGCCGTCCAGACAGATCCCCAGATCAGCGCCATGCGCCACGACGGCCTCGGCGGCGGTCTGTGTATAGGTCGATCCGCACCGCTCGTTGATGTTATAGCCGTTCGGGGTGACGCCGACCGGGATCCCCTCGGCCCCCAGTTCCCAAAGCACCTCGGGGGCCGCACGATAGGCCGCGCCGTTGGCACAGTCGATCACCACTTTCAGTCCGCCCAGACGCCCACGGCCCGGAAACGTCGTCTTGGCGTATTCCACATACCGCCCACGCCCGTCGTCGATCCGTTTGGCGCGGCCGATGTTGGCGGGTTGTGCGGGCTCGATCTCGCCCGCAAGGATCGACTCGATCTCGGCCTCGGCCTCATCGGACAGCTTGAACCCGTCGGGGCCAAAGAATTTGATGCCGTTGTCATGCGCCGGGTTGTGGCTGGCGGATATCATCACCCCCAGATCCGCCCGCATCGACCGGGTCAGATACCCAACCGCCGGGGTTGGCACCGGGCCAAGCAACAACACATTCATTCCCGTCGAGGTCAGCCCGGCGGTCAGCGCGTTTTCCAGCATATAGCCCGACAGGCGCGTGTCCTTGCCGATCACCACACGATGTTCGCCCCCGCCGCCCCGGCGAAAGAACCGCCCCGCTGCTGCGCCCAGGCGCAGGGCCATTTCGGCGGTCATCGGATAGGTGTTGGCCGTACCCCGCACACCATCGGTTCCAAACAGCTTGCGGCTCATGCGTTGTTTCCTTTTAAAGCCCGCCCGCGCTTCCGAGCGGGCTTTTGGTTTCGCCTTGTGAAAATTCGTCGGGTTTCTGCGATGGCATCCGGTCCGCCCCGGCCGTGCGCAAAGACAGCCACACCCGCAGCGCCTGACGGGTTTCCGCAACGTCATGGACCCGAACGACCTGCGCACCCTGCGCGACGCCAGCCAGAGCCACGGCGACCGACCCGGGCATGCGCTGGTCTGGGGCCTCGGCGCCCCCGTAGGTGCCGATGAACCGTTTGCGCGAGGCCCCCAAAAGGATCGGGCAGCCCATGCCGTGGAACAGCGACAGGCGCGCGATCAAGGCCAGATTGTGCACGCCGGTCTTGGCGAACCCGATGCCAGGGTCCACCAATATCCGGTCGCGCGCAATGCCAGCTGCCACAGCCCGCGCGACACAGTCCGCCAGCCCGTCATATACATCCAGCAGCACATCGTCATAGTCAGCCTCGGCCTGCATGGTCTCCGGTGTGCCGCGCGCATGCATCACACAGACCGGCACGTCGTGGCGCGCCACCAGCCCTGCCAGCGCCGGGTCATAGACCAGCCCCGAGACGTCGTTGACCACCTGCGCCCCGGCCGCCATCGCGGCCTCTGCGACATCTGCCTTGCGGGTGTCGATCGAGATGGGCAGCGCAAGCCCCGCCTCGCGTAGCGCAGCTATGACAGGTGCCGTACGCGCGATCTCTTGCTGTACCGAAACTGCGGGGGCCCCGGGACGTGTGCTTTCTCCGCCGATGTCCAAAAGGTCGGCGTCCTCGGCCATCTTGCGGCCTTGATCCAGCGCGCGCGCCGGATCAAGAAAGCGCCCTCCGTCTGAAAAGCTGTCGGGCGTCACGTTCAGGATGCCCATGATCCTGGGCCGGTCCAGCGCCAATCCGGCCAACATGGCACGCGGCGCGATCAGGCGGGCGATCACATCGGCAGGAGCGTCGGACGCCGGGATGATGCGCGCGGGCATTCCGCGCTCCAACACTTCGATCCGGTCGAACCAGCACCAGCCCCCGGCCAGCGCCAGCGCCTGCGCGGGGCGCGCAGGATCAGTCATCGGAATGGGTCGCCAATATATCATGGCGCTTGGAATATGCTCCACCGCATCGCCACGCAAGGGTGGTGCTCAGGCGCGCTCGACCGGCACGCGGCTTCCTGCCGGAAGTGTTGCAGCCCCGTGAACGACCAGCCGGTCGGCTGCCAGCAGTTCCGCAAGCCACAGCGCCAGCGCAACCG
>JAUSPL010000266.1 GCA_030656535.1 Gemmobacter sp. | reverse complement strand
CCGGTCAGGCAGGTGGTCAGCGCAAGGGTGGCAAACAGGTGTTTCATGGAATGCTCCGGTTGGGTGGCCTGCGAAAGGGCCGGGAAGGGGAGGGTGAGAAGTGGTCAGGCGCCCAGCATCGCGGTGGCATAGGTCGCGTCTGCCGGCAGATGGTCCAGCGAGGTCGAAGTGGCGCTTTCGCTGAAGGAATCGTCCGCACCATAGATGTCGCGGGCCGCGCCGGTGGTCAGTTGTTCCGGGGTACCGTCGAAAACGATCCGTCCGTCGCGCATGCCGATCACCCGGTCGCAATAGCGCCGCGCAGTGTCCAGCGTGTGAAGGTTGGCAATCACCATGCGACCGTCTTCTTCATGGATGCGGCGCAGGCTATCCATCACGATCTGCGCGTTCATCGGGTCCAGGCTTGCAATGGGTTCATCGGCCAGAATGACCTTTGGATCTTGCATCAGGGCACGGGCGATGGCGACGCGTTGCTGCTGGCCGCCCGACAAGGCTTCGGTGCGTTTTGCGGCCTGTTCTGCGATACCCAGCCGGTCAAGGATCGACAACGCGCGGGCGATGTCGGACTTGTTCCAAAGATTGAACACCGTGGACAGGGTCGATCGCCGGTTCAGGATGCCGTGCAGCACGTTGGACGCCACATCCATCCGCGGCACCAGATTGAACTGTTGAAAGATCATCGCGCACTGGCTTTGCCAGGCGCGCATCTCGGCCCCGGTCAGGGGCAGGACGTTGCGACCCTCGAACACGATCTCGCCAGCGGTGGCATCGGTCAGGCGATTCATCATTCTCAGGAAAGTCGATTTTCCAGCGCCAGACCGGCCGATGATGCCGACAAAGGCGGGTCGATCGATTGTAAAGCTGATGTTGTCGACCGCAGCCTTGTGACCGAACATTCTGGTGACGTGACGAACCTGAAGCATAGGGCCCCCTTTGATCTGATGTCGCCTCTATGGCGGGGCTGCGTGACAGCGGCGGCACAGCTTTGCGAAGATTATGTAAAGGTGGGGCCATCGGGGGCTGTTCAACGCAGGTCCGGACATCAGTGGCGGCTGCGTGGGTGGCTGGGGCCGGGCTGCCTTGGCCGGAAACCTGCCCTGCAAACTGTAATGAAACCCTCATCCGGACGTCACGGTGTCGTCACTCGTCTGTCACGACGCGGGCCTAGGTCGCAGGTCTTGGCGGAACTTTAGGAGACAACATGTCACTTCCCGTAATCGGCGCAGCGCTCGGCACAGCCGGGCTTGAAACCTGGCGCGACTGGATCCTGGACAAGCAGCGTGATGTGGAATTGCAGGCATTCCACACCTCCAGCGTCCTGAATGGCGACTGGACCGCCGAAGCAGCCCACACACGCAAACTACTGGACGGTCACACTGGGCATGTTGGCATTCATGGTCCGTTCTGGGGGTTCACGATCGGCACCTCGGATGCTGATGTGCAACGTGTGGTTGCCACGCGGATGGCGCAGGGGCTGGATGTCTGCGCGGCCGTGGGCGCGACCCAGATGGTGATCCATTCGCCGATCACGACCTGGGACTACAACAATATCTCCAGATTCCCCGGGGATTGGCAAACCATGGTGGAATGCGTCCACGCCTGTATCGGTGCCGCCGTGTCGCGGGCCGAGGATCAGGGTGTCACGCTGGTGATGGAAAACATCGAGGACATCGACCCACGCCATCGCCGCGATCTGGTCGAGTCGTTCAATTCGCCAGCCCTGACGCTGTCCATCGACACCGGCCACGCGCATTACGCGCATGGCAGCACCGGCGCGCCCCCGTTGGACTACTATGTGACCTCTGCGGGTGATCTGCTGGATCACGTCCACCTGCAAGACGCCGACGGTTATGCCGACCGGCATTGGGCAATCGGCGAAGGCACCATCTTGTGGCCTGCGGTGTTTCGGGCGCTTTCCACGCTCAAGGCAAAGCCGCGCCTGATCCTGGAATTGCGCGACAAGGCGGGCATTGCCGGGTCGATGGCTTATCTGGAGCGTATGGGGTTGGGCCAATGAGGGATGAAGTCATGGCATCCGAGCGCCTCAAGCTTGTCATCATGTCCGATCTGCACCTCGTCCCCGAAGGCGAGGTGTCCAATACCCTGGATACCGCCGCGCGGCTGGCGGCGGCCGTTGACAGTGTGAACATCAACCACGCCGATGCCGATCTGTGCATCCTGGCCGGGGACCTTGCGGATCTGGGCGAGGCCGATGCCTATGTCCGGCTGCGCGATATCATCGCGCCGTTGACGGCCGACACCCACCTGATGCTGGGCAACCACGATGACCGTCGCGTGTTTCTGCAGGTGTTCGGCAATGGCTTTGCCGACCAGAACGGCCACGTGCAAAAGGTGATCGACATCAAGGGGCATCGGGTGATCTTGCTCGACAGCTCCGAACCGGGGGTGGTCGAGGGCGTCTTGTGCCCATCAAGGCTGGACTGGTTGCAGGCCCGTCTGGACGAGGCGCGCGACCGTCCCGTGATTGTGGTGCTGCATCACCATGCGCTGGCCTTGTCGATGCCGGTGGATACGATAATCTTGCGCGACAGCGCGGCGCTGCTTGCGGTGTTGTGCACACATCCCGACGTTCGGCAAGTTATCGCCGGGCATGTCCACCTGACCACGACCGGCGTCTGGAAAGGGGTCCCCTTCACCACGCTGGCCGGTGGGCACTATAACGTCAGCGTCAATCTGCCCAGTCATGCGGCACCACAGGATCGGCTGGAAGGCCCCGGCCAATATGCTGTTGTTCTGGCCGATGACGATGCGTGCGTTGTGCATTTCGAGAACTTTCTTGACCGTCACACGGTGATCGCGGCCAACAACTTTGGCCGTCAGCGTGCGTCGCGCCGCTGAACCAGAGCATCAAGTGATTTCAAAGGCCGTCGGTAAGTCCGGCGGCCTTTTTCGCTTGTGTCGGCGTCAGATCAGCACGGGCGGGGGTGCGCTGGCTGGCA
>JAUSPL010000264.1 GCA_030656535.1 Gemmobacter sp. | reverse complement strand
TTTCTTGTTGTGCATCTGCTGCGCACCCAGGCGGTTGCGCAACACAATCCAGTCAATCGGCTTAAGCCCCGCCTGCGCGCGCAGCTGTCGCGCCTGCCAGACCATTTCGGCGTAGATCGACGGGCCCTTGACCTTGCCGGTTTCCGGATCGGTGCGGGCCAACAAGTCGAAGTCGATGAAACTGTCATTCAACGGGGTAATCAGCGTATCTGCCAACGAATGCGCCAATTGGCTGAGCCTTGTGTGCGACCCCGGGCAGTCGATCACGATGAAGTCAGTCACAGGCTCCAACGCTGCGACAGCCGCCGAAAGGCGATGGTCAAAGGGGTTCTCATTAGGGCCAAGCCCCGACGCATCCACTTCGGGCAGATCGCGCATGTCGGGGGTGGGCAGGCTAAGACCTGCCTTCTTGGCAAACGCGACGCGATTTTCGACATAGCGGCCAAAGGACCGCTGCCGCAGGTCAAGGTCGAGGGCGCCCACCCGGTACCCCATGCGCACCAAAGCGGTTGCCACATGCATGCACGTGGTCGATTTTCCCGAACCGCCCTTTTCGTTTCCGACCACGATGATATGCGCCATGCCCTGCCCCGGTTTTATGTGCCGCGTGCGGCTGATGGATTGTCTATAGGTAAGGTTTCCGAGCTTGAGAAGCCGAACCGACGTTTCGTGCAGAACTTGGAGGAAAACGGCCCTATTGTCGCGGTTTTTGCCCTGCAAGCCGGCTCGCGAACGTGTGCGGCAATGTCTGCCTCAGGTAGGGGTCGTCGGACACCGCGGCTGCAATCCGGTCCAGGGCCCCGCGCACCTGCTGGCGGTCGGCTGCGTCCAGATCTGCTATGGTCTGCGGGCTGAGCGGTTGAGCCACACTGCGCGAGATTTGCAGTTCTGCGTGGTCTTCGGGCGTAAGGTCCTGGCGGATCGCGGCCATGACCGGGGCATAATGCTGCTCGGTTATCATTTGGAGCTCAGGCGAAAAGCCGTTGAACGGCCTGTCTTTCAGGTCAGCACAAGCCTGCAAGACTATCTTGCCCATTTGCATCCGCAGTTTCGCGGGAGGTTCGGAAAAATCAGCCCCCACCAGACGCCAGACCCGACGGGCAACAATCAGACCCAGCGCGCCGATGGATTCGTTGCTGCGCGGTGTGGAAAAGTCGAAATCTGCGGGCAGACGCTTGCGCAGGTCTGCAAGCTGCATCAATGCCTCGGTCATATATCCCGACTTGCTGCGATAGGCGGCCATGCGAACCAAAGTGCCATGTGCGCGCAAGTTGGCTGCGTTCCGGTCATATTCGTTCAACCTGTTCCGCCTGCGCATCTTCAGGAACCCGGAGAAGTCTTGGTCAAATGGGCCAACCTTGACGTTTTGCGCAAAGCTTGAGTTCAGCAGATCAAACGTGTTGCGCAAGAACATCACACCGACATCCCAGCGGGCGCCCAGGTCGGCGAGGCTGGCTTGGGTTTGCGCGACCATTTCGTGGCGAAAGATCACCTTTTCGAAATACTCCGCCGAGATGATGACATCCTTCCCGGTCGCCAGCGCCTGCCCCAAACCGTCGACAAGCGACTGCATCGCTGGCGTGCGGTCACCGGGTGCGTGGTGCAAGGCAAACGCCAGATTTCGGGCGTTGCCATCTTGGGCGATGACCGCGTTCGGGCTCAGGATATCATGGGCCAACAGATCATCGGCGCGGGCATGCAGCCAGCGTTGAATCGCTGTCGTTCCGGTTTTGGGAAGCCCAAGATGCGCAATGAAACGTCCCGCCATACCTGATGCGCCTTTCCTGCTTTTGATCACTTTTATGTTCTGTGTGGTTCTGTGACAATCTTGAACTGGCTTTCAGCCGGTCGTCCAAGGCTCGCGACGGTCGCATTACCGGCAGAGGTCAAGTTGCCGCAATTCTGGCAGTCTTAAGCCCGGCCGCCTGAGCGCTCGCAACAAAAAGTATACCTGCCCGCCGGCCAAGCCCGGGCTTTATGGAATTGCAGGACGCGCTCCCAACCCGATCAAACGGCATTCTCCAAAAAAAAGGCGCCCCTCACGGGCGCCTTCATGTCGTTGCAAGCGGCGGGTATCAGAAACCCAAGCCGGCGTACTTGTTCTTGAACTTGGACACCCGACCGCCGGTGTCCATGAGTTTGGCGTTTCCGCCGGTCCAGGCAGGGTGTGCCAGCGGGTCGATGTCCAGTGACATCTTGTCGCCTTCTTTGCCCCAGGTGGAACGGGTCTGGAACACGCTGCCGTCGGTCTGCTTCACGTCGATGACGTGATAATCGGGGTGGATGCCCTTTTTCATCGGTCCAGATCCTTATTCAGCGTCTTTGGGTTTGTAGTTTGTCATCTCAACGATCCGGGCAGATTTGCCGCGACGATCGCGCAGATAGTACAGCTTGGCGCGGCGGACACGGCCACGGCGAACAACCTCGATGCTGTCGATGTTGGTCGAGTACAGCGGGAACACCCGCTCCACGCCCTCACCAAACGAGATTTTCCGCACGGTGAACGAGGCTGCGATGGTCTTGCCGCCCTGACGGGCGATGCAGACGCCTTCATAGGCCTGCACACGCGAACGGGTGCCTTCGGTCACTTTGTAGCCGACACGGATGGTGTCGCCGGCCTTGAAATCCGGGATCTTCTTGCCGAGGGCGGCAATCTGTTCCGCCTCGATCTGCGCGATCAGGTTCATCGCAATTCCTTTCCTATGCTCAGGGTTGACCCCCGAAGTGATGCCGCCTCAGAGCTCTCGGTCTTCATCCGGGTCCCTACCGTGCGCCGCACAGTAAGCCCGCCAGAGATCAGGCCTGCGTTCCTTTGTCAGCCTTTCGGCCATCCCGGTGCGCCAGCGGGCGACGTTCGCGTGATTGCCCGACAGAAGAACGTCGGGTATCGCGCGGCCCATCCAGACAGCGGGTTTCGTGTATTGCGGAAACTCCAAAAGTCCCGCCGAAAAGGATTCCTCTTCGGTGGACGCCTGATTTCCCAGCACGCGCGGTATAAGCCTGACCGTGGCGTCGATCAAGGCCTGCGCTGCGATCTCGCCCCCGGTCAGGACGAAATCACCCAAGGAAACCTCCTCAACGGCGTATTCTTCCAACAAACGTTCATCGACGCCCTCAAACCGGCCGCACAAAAGCGTCAGCCCATCACACTGAGCGAATCGTCGGGCCATTTCCTGATCGAACTTCTTGCCGCGCGGAGACAAGTAAATCACCGGCCAACGGGCGCGATCAACAGGCGTTCCCTGGCGGGCGTGATCCATCGCGCGCGCCACCACATCGGCACGCAGAACCATTCCCGCACCACCCCCCGCCGGGGTGTCATCGACGTTGCGGTGGCGGCCTTCGCCAAAGGTGCGCAGGTCGATGGCCTCCAGCGCCCAAAGACCGTGGTCCAACGCCTTGCCGGTCAACGACATGTCCAAGACACCGGGAAACGCCTCGGGGAACAGGGTGATGATCTTGGCACGCCAGGCGTTTTTGACCCGGGGCGGTTCGGCCATCAGATCGCGTGGCTTCATTGAGGGCGAAATCGTCAGCCGCCCATGGGATTTCGGCGGGGTTTCGGTCATGAAGCCTCTCTTGGTTTGCTGTGCAGGATATGGCGCGGACACCCGGCGCCTGCAAGCGCCGCTATTCTGCCGCCAGCGCCGTATCTGTCCGACCCAGCTCGGCGATTTCCTCAACCACGGCGGCCAGACGGCCCCGCAGAACGTCAAAGCCCGCATGCGGCTGGATGGTGGCCTCATCCATGTAAAGCGATCGGTCGATTTCCACCTGCACAACATGTTGACCGACCGAAGGCCGCCCGTAAGCCTGGGTAATATAGGCACCGGCAAAGGGATTGTTGCGAACCACGCGAAATCCAGCCCGAATAAACGCGGCTTCAACCCCGTCCATCATCCCCGCCCCGGCCGCCGACCCATGGCGATCGCCCAAGACTACCTCGGGCGCAATGCCCCCCGGCCGCGTGTGATTGGAAATGGCGTCATGCGGCATCGAATGGCAGTCGATCACAAGAACCTGACCGAACTCCAGCCGGGTTTGCCGCATCAACGCCTGCAACGCGGCATGATACGGATGCCAATGGGTCGCTATGCGGCGTTCGGCCTCGGCAAGCGCAAGCTTGCCGCGATAGATGGCCCTGCCCCCGGACACAACGCGGGGAATCACCCCAAGACCAGATGACACCCGCGGATTAAGCGCCCCGCGCCCGATGCCTTCGATCAACGCAGGATCAAGTTCATCTGGGGCGCGGTTCATATCAATCCAGGCACGCGGGGCGCGGGCAATCAGCAACGGGGCACCACACGCAGGGGCGGCGGCGAACAATTTATCCACAAAGGCGTCTTCTGACGACCGGATCGTGCGTTCGTCCAAAACGGTTTGCCCCAGAAAAGCATTCGTATAATCCCGCCCGCTATGTGGCGACGCGAAAACCGCTGCGGTTTCCTGCTTTTTCGGCTTCAGCAGATCGTAGGCACGGTTGATCATTTCGTCCCCCCTAAGCTTGGTATAGCGCGAAATGATCTTGTGTCTAACGCTCTGTCGCAGTGCCGTTGCGAAAGCGCTGCTATGACAACTGAAATCGCCGAAACAGGCTTTCGTACCCCCTTGAACCGCCCCGCGACTCTGTCTATACGCCAAACACCGACGCGGTTTTGCCCGCGTCCCTTTTGTTTGGGACGCAGACGGAGCCACGGAGGGCGCGTAGCTCAGCGGTAGAGCACTACGTTGACATCGTAGGGGTCACAGGTTCGATCCCTGTCGCGCCCACCATCACCCGCCTGAGCCGGAGTTTCCGGCAAGGGCACGTTGTTTAAAAAGGCGCACGCGCGCCGCGACAAGGAGAGCACCCATGAAGGTTGCAAACTCGCTCCGCTCGCTCAAGCAGCGTCATCGCGATTGCCAGGTCGTGCGCCGTAAAGGCCGCGTCTACGTAATCAACAAGACGCAAAAGCGTTACAAAGCCCGTCAGGGCTGATCGCTGCGACAGCAGTAAGACTTTTGGGCCGCAGGGGAAACCCTGCGGCCCTTTTGTTTAAGGTCGCACCTTATGGCCCCTCTTTGCGTCCAAGGTAGGTCAACATCAGCATCGCAATGGTTGTCGGGTCCAGATACCCGGTCACAGGGCGGCCCTGGATTTCCTGATACTGCCGAATGGCGCGCCGCGTCGCAGCATCGAACACTCCGTCGCGCCGACCAGGATCAAACCCGGCGGCCAAAAGACGCTCCTCCATTTCTTGTCTGATCTGCGGGTTCAGACCCAATGCGGCTTCTGCCTCGCGGGCCGCGCGGTTTTCTGGCGAAGGCGCGGCTTCCTCCTGCATGGCCTCGATTCTTTGCTTGGCTTCGTTGGAAAATGCCCCTTTCGGGAATTCGCGCAAATAGCCCTGCAAGGCGATGACCGTTCCAGCACCCAGCGCCGTCTGCCAGGCGGTGCGCTCTCGCGCGGCCGCGGAACGTTGGCGTTGATCCTCGATCGACGCCAACCGGGTTTCAGCCACATCTGCAAACACGCCGTCCGGATAACGGTCAAGATAGGCGCGCAGGCCAGCTTCATCCCGACCCGTGCCGGTCTCGGTCCAGAACGCACGGTCCGCACGTTCCAATTCGCGACGCCTCGCCTCGGCGGCAGCGGCACGTTCAGCCGCCAGCCGGTCAGCCTGACCCGAAAGCCGGGTCATCTGGTCTGCCGTGATATAGCCCGTGCCAACGATGCCATTGGCCTGTTGCCAGCGCCGGATTGCATCGCGCGTTCCTGCACCGAATATGCCGTCTACGCCCCGCGTATCATACCCAAGCAAGGACAAGGCCCCCTGAATGTTCCGACGCGAATCGCGCGACAGGCCAAGGGCTGCTTCGGCCTCTTGCGCACGCAGCTGCGGATCCGCGCGCAGGCGTGCAAGCGCGTCTTGGGCTGCCCCCGCGTTGCGACCGCGTGGCCAGTCACGCAAGAATGCCTCATAGGCAATGATCGTGTTGAGGTTCCTGGCCGACTGCCACGCGCTCATTTCTGCGGCGATGGCGGGGTCAACCGGCACGTCTGGTTGCCCTCCTCCACCCGGCAAGAACGGCGTCAGCATTGACAGATATCCCTCGGCCGAAACCTCTGGCTGCGCCGCCAGGACCTCTGCGGGGATGGCGCCGGGGCGCAAAAGACCGCTGCGCAAAACCTCGGCCACCCGTTTGGTCGTCCCGCGTATGACCGTCACGCCCTGCGGCACGTCAAGCATGCCAATGCCGGACCCAAGGCCCGCCCCCACCGGAATGCGCCGGTCATCGCCACCCAGGATGACAAGCGCCCCGCCAGGATGCTGCGCTGCGATTTCCATCACAGTGTCCAGATCAACCCCCCGGCCCCCAACCGTTCCAAGATCAAGATCACTTGCCTCGACACCAAGAAACCAGGCTCCTTGCGCAGACCTTGCAAAATGGCCTGACAGCAGAACCACCAGCCGATCAGTGCCACCGTCTTCTTGCAAAATTCGCGACAGCGCCGCGCGCATCTGGTCGGCGGTCAGGTCGCGTCCTTGATCCACCCGAAATCCCGCAGATCGCAGCGTTTCGACCGCACGGTTCGCATCTTCAGCACCAGATGCCGGCGTAAGGGACCGGTAGTTTGCATTACCTATGACCAGGGCACGGTTTTCCGCAGACACCAGAACCGGAAATCCGGCCAAAGCCAGCGCAAGAATAACTCTAAACATCGCATCCTCCGACACAAGCGGCATAGGGTCAGTCGTAGATGCGCCGGTCCTCTATCACCTTGCCATCGTTTGGCAGTGACCCCGGCGGCACCAGCTCCAGCCTGCCGCGCAGCTTGAGCGTATCCAGCACTGTCCCTTCGTACAACGCCGGATTGGACGCTCTGGTTTCCACCTGAACCGTCATCACGTCCATTTCACCGTCACGCGTGGCAATTACACGCGCGCGCGAGACCTCGACGTGACGTGCGACAAAGTCGGCGACCTGTTCAGGGCGGACAAACATGCCCTTGATCTTGGTGGTCTGGTCGGCCCGGCCCATCCAGCCTTTGATGCGCATGTTGGTGCGACCACAGGGCGACTGGCCTGGCAGAACAGCGGACAAGTCTCCGGTCGCAAAACGAATCAGTGGATAGTCGCGGTTCAGCGTGGTCACCAAAACCTCGCCCACCTCGCCGTCGGGCACCGGATCACCCGTGCCGGGGCGCACGATCTCTACGATCACGCCTTCATCGACGATCATGCCCTCCATCGCGTCAGACTCGTATGCGATGTTGCCAAGATCAGCGGTGGCATAGCACTGACGGCAAGCAATCCCCCGATCCGCGTAGTGTTGCCGCAGGCTGGGGAACAGCGCCCCGCCGCCGACTGCCGCCCGCGCTAAGCGCAAAGTGACGCCCATCTCGTCGGCCTTGTCCAAAATCACCTTCAGGAAATCCGGTGTACCAGCATAGGCTGTGGTGCCGATATCCGACGCCGCACGGACCTGCAATTCGGTCTGGCCTGTGCCTGCGGGCAGTACGGTCGCCCCGACGGCGCGCGCCGCGTTTTCAAACATCATGCCCGCCGGGACAAGGTGATAGGAAAAACAGTTCTGCACGATGTCGCCCCGCCCGATTCCGGTCGCAGACAAGAACCGGCCAAGCCGCCACCAGTCATCCGTCACGCGTCCCGGTTCATATATGGGGCCCGGCGATTGAAACACGTGATCGAATTCTGACAGTGGCAACGCCGCAAATCCGCCAAAGGGGGGCTGCGCCGCCTGGGCCGAAACCAGACCGGATTTGCGTATCACGGGCAATCTGGCCAGCGCGGCACGGTCCGTGACGGATTTCACATCCACATCA
>JAUSPL010000261.1 GCA_030656535.1 Gemmobacter sp. | reverse complement strand
AATGACTGGGAGAATGATCGGTGTTGGCCCCCCAATCTGGCCGAAGGGCGGCGATGTCCAGTCGTCGCGGGCGGCGTCTTGCGCGGATGGACCGAGGCAGGGCCTGGCCAGTGCAGCGAACAATCCTCACGCGAAGAGTGGCGTCAAGCATCGCCTTTTCGGCAACACATGGACTGCATACCCTTGTATCCCGGTGTTTGTCCTTCAGTGCTCGGCCGGGCTGACCCATCCTTGGTCAACCTTGCCGGATCAAGCTATGCCCCCGATCGAAGACCATCCGCAGCGCTATGCGCTTGTGAACGAACTCCATGCCCGGCCATTTCCGTCGCTGGAGGTGCCGTGTCAGGCGGTCTATGTGGCGATCAAAGAGCCCGTTGATGCCGCCAACCGGGACCGAGAGCACGACCTTGCGCATCTGATCGAACTGTTGGACCGCAACGGTGCCGGTCACCCGCAGCCGGGGGCTACGCACTTTTCCTGTCCCATTGGTCGGCACCTGCTTAAATGGGAAAGCCATACCGAATTCGTGACCTATTCTGGTTTTGCGCGTGGCCTGCAAGGCCGCCCGTTTGATCCTGCCTCGGCAGAGGTCTTTCCAGAGGACTGGCTGGCGCGGTCGCCCGGAAAGCGGCTGTGCTCGGTTCTTGTGCTGGTCGAAGAGATGCCAGAGGACGCTGCGGAAATGTCATCCCGGCTGTCCGAGTGGTTTGTTGCTGAAAGTCTTGCCGCGGCATGGGTTCTGGATGGGGCGGCGATGGTGGCGGGGGATTTTCGCATCGACCCGGCCGGGCATATGAGGTTCGCGGTGTTCGTCCGTCCGGGGACCGGCGCGCGGCGGGTGGGTCGCATCGTGCAGGTCCTGTGCGAGATCGAGACCTACCGGGCGATGTCCATGCTGGGGCTTGGGCGGGCGCGCGACCTGGGGTCGCGTCTGAATGCGCTTGATCCCCAGTTGTCGGCGCTTGTCGGCGCAATGACCGAGGGAGTGGGCCGGGCCGAGGACACATTGCACGAGTTGCTACGCATATCGGCCGAACTTGAGACGCTGGCGGTCCGGTTTTCGTTCCGGGCGGGGGCTACGGCGGCCTATGAGGCCATCGTCAACCAGAGGATTTCGGTGCTGCGTGAGGCGCGGTTCGAAGGGCGCCAGACCTTTGCAGAATTCATGATGCGTCGCTATGATCCCGCGATGCGCACGGTAAAGTCTGCGGAAGTGCGGCTGGTCGCAATGGTTGAACGCGCGGCGCGGGCGGCTGAGCTGTTGCGCACGCGGGTCGATGTGGGCCGCTCGGCGGAAAACCAGTTGCTGCTGGAAAGCATGGACAAACGAGCGGATTTGCAATTGCGGCTGCAGGCAACGGTCGAAGGGTTGTCGGTCGTCGCAATCAGCTACTATGCGGTCAACCTTGCGGGTTACCTGATCTATCCGTTGACCGAGCCAATGGGGTGGTCAAAGGGCATTGTCACGGCGGCACTGACACCGCTGGTGGTGTTGGGTGTCTGGGCCATGGTGCGCCGCATCCGCAAGAAGATGCACTGACCATCAGATGATCGCCGGGCCCCAAGGCTTGTGGCCCCCACGCAAGCGGGGGCCGATCAGCGCGCTTATCTGCCGCGTATGCGCGGGTCGAGCGCGTCGCGCAGGCCGTCCCCGATGTAGTTCACAGACAACACCAAGGCAGACAGCGCGATTGCGGGCCACAGCACGCGTTCGGGCGAAAGGTTGATGTAGGGCATCCCGTCGTTCAACAGCCGTCCCCAGGTCGGAAAGTCAGGCGGAAACCCAAGACCCAGGAACGATAGTGCGGATTCGGTGATCACCGCCTGCGCAATCCCCAGCGTTGCGGACACCATGATCGGCGACAGCACGTTGGGCAGGATGTGGCGGATGATCATGCGGCGCGCCGGGGTTCCGATGGATCGGGCGGCCAGCACGAATTCGCGCTCCTTGATCGCCAGAACCTCGCCGCGCACGATGCGCGCGGTTTGCATCCAGGATGTGATGGCAATGGCAATCACGATCAGGATGAAAATTCCGTTCTCTGGCCCGAACTGCAGCACCAGCGTTTCGCGAAACAGCATGACCATCAGCAGCAACAGCGGCAACAGTGGCAGCGCCAGAAACAGGTCGGTCAGCCGCATCAACACGCCTTGCAGGCTGCGGAAATAGCCTGCGAGAATGCCAATGGTCGACCCCAGCGTGATGGACAGGCACATCGCGGTAAGCCCGACAGAGATGGTTGTCTGGCCACCCATCAACATCCGGGCCAGAATGTCGCGGCCCAACTGGTCGGTCCCCAATGGGAATTGCATGCTCGGGCCTTGATCGCGCGAGCGTATGTTGATGTACCTTGGATCGACGTCATAGATATATGGGCCCAGCAAGACCGCAAGTATAAGAAACAGGAATACGAAACTGCCGGCCAGCGCGCCCTTGTGGCTGCGGAACTGGTCCCAGACGTCCCACCACTGGTTGCGTGGCGGGCGCTCGTTGTGCGCGGTATCAGTCATAGCGGATCCTCGGGTCCAGGATGCCGTAAAGCACATCGGCGATCAGGTTGAAGGTCACGATCAAGATGGCAAAGACAAAGGCGACGGTCAGCACCATCGGTGCATCATTGCCCTGAATCGACAAAAGCAGCTGCTGGCCAAGGCCGTTCACCTTGAACACGTTTTCGGTAATGATCGCCCCGGTAAAGATGCCCGGGACGCCAAGCGCGATCACGGTCACGACGGGGATCATCGAGTTGCGAAGGACGTGCATCAACACCACGGTCTTTTCGCTCATTCCTTTGGCACGGGCGGTCCGGACGTAGTCCTGGCTGAGGTTGTCCAGCATCGATGACCGCATGTAGCGGCTGATTTGCGCAGCGTTGTAGAGCGCAAGCACGAAAACCGGCATCACCATCTGTTGGACTTGTTTCACAAAGCTGTCCCAGTCCGTGACCTTCAGCGTGGTGTCGTAGATCGACGGAAACCACCCCAGATGCACCGAGAAAACCACGATCAGCACCACACCCGTCACGAAGGTCGGAACCGAGAAACCCACCATCGAAACGAATGTCCCGATCTGGTCGAACCATGAATATTGCTTGTAGGCCGAGATCACCCCGATCGGCACCGCGATCAACACCCCGACCAGATAGGCAAGCCCGACAACCTTGAGCGTCTGGGGGATACGTTCGGCGATGGTGTCGAATACCGGCGAGCGTGTCTGAAAGCTGATGATGCGCTGGCGGCCTTGCGCGAAGTCGGTTCCAAACGCGCCATCGATCCAGTGCATCGGCTCTGTAACAAAGAAGTTGTAGAGCCACAGCCCGTAGCGGATGTACCAAGGTTCACCCAAGCCAAGGCTTAGACGGATCTTTTCGCGGACATCCGGTGGGATGGTCAGCGGCATATCGGCCAAGGGGTCACCGGGTGCCAGTTCCAACAGCAGGAAAATGACAAGACTGATGAACAAAAGCGTCGGGATCGCCATCAAAAGGCGGCGGATCGTATAGGTCAGCATGCGAAGCGCCTCGGTTCAGCAGACTTGGGGAAGGGCGGTTTGGTGGGCGTCCGGGGCACAGAGCACCGGACGCCCAAGGCACTTACTTCACGCGGAACCAGTCTGCGGCGTTCCACAGCTCAGAGTCCCATGTGTTCAGGACGACACCGCCCAAGGACTTGGAATGGGCGGAAACCCGGCCACGATCCACCAGCGGGATGATGGTATAGGTCTCTTTGGTTACGATTTCGTTCATCTTGATCGCCAGAGCGCCGCGCTTTTCCAGATCTCCGGTGCGGCCCAGTTCTGCGACCATGGCGTCATAGGCCGGATCACAGAAGCGGTTGATGTTTTCGCCCTGCCACTGGGTTTCGGGGCGTGGGGCCTTATCGCAGGTATAGGCGGCAAGGTAGGCCTCTGGGTCGGTTCCGTCGAAGTTGTTGGCATACATTTCGACGTCAGAATAGAACTTCTGGAATGTATCGGGCGAACCGGGGTCGCCACCAAAGAACACCGAAGCCGAGGCATTTTTCAGTTCAACTTCGATCCCGATTTCATTCCACCACTGTTTGATCAGCGCCTGAAAGTCCTGACGCACGGCGTTGGTCGACGACGCATACAGCAGTTTGAGCCTCATCCCGTCCTTTGTGCGCACTCCGTCGCCGCCGACGGTCCAACCGGCTTCTTCCAGCAGGGCTTTGGCGCCCTCGATGTCCTGCGTCAAGCAATCGGTGTTGGGCGAAGCATAAAGCGCAGGGGCGGGGACGAGGTTGCAGGTCGGGCGACCCGCCTTGCCATAGCCGACTTCGACCAGGAGATCGCGGTCGATGGCCATCGACAGTGCCTTGCGCACGCGCACGTCCGACAGGATCGGATGCGGATGCTTTGCGGTGGACCGTTCGCCTTCGGGCAACGATGGGTCAGCCCAGGTCATGTTGACTTCGATCCGCTCGACCAGCGTGCCGAACGCGGACAGGGCGACGCCCTTTCCCGCAGCTTCCATGCCGGCAATGACGGTGGGCGCCAGTTGCAGGTTCCAGGCATAGTCGAATTCGCCGGTTTCCAGAACTGCGCGGCCTGCCGCCTCGGCGTCGCCGCCGCCCTTGAAGGTCATGGTGGCAAAGCGCGGTTTGACCGGGTCGCGGTAGTTGGGGTTGGCTTCGAGCTGGATCACGTCATTGGTACGGAACTCGACAACCTTGAAAGGACCTGTGCCGATCGGGCCAAAGTTCGCGCTGGTGCATTCCGGTGCCTTGCTGCCCAGACAATCCTTGAACTGTGCGGCTTGCAAGATCGGAGACTGCGCGCCGACGAACGGCAGGTACGGATTCGGTTTTGCGTCCAGATAGGTCATCTTGACGGTCAGGTCGTCGATGGCCTCGACCTTGTCCAGACCTTCGAACTTTGCCAACTGGGCGCAGCCGCCGCCGGGGGCGGTGCAATAGCTGTGGGTGAACACCACATCCGCCGAGGTCAGCGGGGTGCCATCGGACCACAGAAGGCCGGGTTTCAGCT
>JAUSPL010000251.1 GCA_030656535.1 Gemmobacter sp. | reverse complement strand
AGACACGGCGGCATTCCTCGACATAGTCCGCCGATGTCCGGAAGCTGTCGTCGCGCGGCCAGGGTGCAGCGACCTGCAGATCGGCGGCCACTCGGCCCGGACGCGCGGCCATGACGACGATACGATTGGATAGATAGACGGATTCAAAAACCGAATGCGTGACAAAGACCACCGTCAGCCCATGCTCTGCCGCAAGGCGCATGACATCGTTGTTCAGCTTCATGCGTGTCATTTCATCGAGCGCGGCAAAGGGTTCGTCCATCAGCAGGATGCGCGGGCGTGTCACCATGGCGCGCGCAATCGACACACGCATCTTCATGCCGCCCGAAAGCGCACGCGGATATGACTTTTCGAATTTTGAAAGTCCCACCTCGACCAATGCGGCGCGCACTCTCTCGGCGGCTTCCGCGCGGTTTATTCCGGCCAGCCGCAGCGGCAACCAGACATTGTTGTAGACCGTCGTCCAGGGCATCAAGGTGGGTTCCTGAAAGACAAAACCCAGATCCTGCTCGCCCATTCGCTCGGGAGGAGTAATGGTAACCGTTCCAGCCGTGATCGGCAAAAGCCCCGCGATCATGCGAAGCGCGGTCGACTTGCCGCAGCCAGATGGGCCGAGAAGGCTGATGAAATCCCCCTCATTGATTGTCAGTGTCATATCCTCTACCGCAAGGACGGTCTTGCCGAACTCCTTGCGGACACGGTCCATCCGGATCAACGGCCGGGTCATTGCTGCGCCTCCGGGTTGGCGGGATTATCGAGGATCGACAGCGGGGTGGCGGCAACCTCTTGCAGCAATACCGCAACCTGTCGTGCCGCATGATCGATAAAGGCGCGGCCCTTTTCAGCAGTGGCCGCTGCCGCATTGCCACAGGCCCCGGCTGGATGCATGTCCTGCGCCTGCCAGCCAAGCCTGCCCGCCGCACCAAGGCCAAGGAGTTGGTTGTCGCGTGCAAGACGCGCATTCAGCGGCTGGAAATCGCGCGCGTGCTCCATCTGCACAAGGTCCGGCTGCAGCGCCAGCATGACCGAGGTCTCCATGTCACCGGCATGGATGCCGTGGAGGGCCTCGTCCTCGGACAAAAGCCCATCGGGCAGGCCCATCGCGAACCAGTTGGCGGCGACTGTCAGCATGTCATGCTTGACGCGCAGATCGCGCGCCACAATGTCCATCACCGCCATCTGCCCGCCGTGCGAATTGAGCATGACAAACTTGCGGACACCCGCCGCCGCGACCGCATCGCCAATCTCGGTCCACATGGCGATCAGGGTCTGGCTGGAGAACGTGAGTGTGCCCCGGAACCGGCTGTGCTCATTGCTCTTGCCCACCGGCAGTGTGGGCATGAACAGCGCCGGGCACTCAGCGGGAAGATGATCGAGCGTTGCGGCGATGATGCCATCAAGGATCGCCTGATCGACCGAAAGCGGCAGATGCGGGCCATGCTGTTCGATGGCGCCGACGGGCAGCACGGCCACCAGGTTTTCATGTTCCAGGCGGGCAAAGTCGCGTGCTGTGTAATCGGCCCAGAACCGATGGGGCAAGGGGGTCATCACAAACCTCCACAGAGTTTGAGGGGGCGGCCTTGCGAAAGCCCGGCCACGACACGGATGATCGAATCGCGGTCGATCCCGAAATGGCGATAGAGGTCGTTCACGGTGCCAGTCTGTCCGAAATGTTCGACACCCAACGCAGCAACCCGGTGTCCCTGCACGCCACCAAGCCATGCCAGCGTGGCGGGGTGGCCGTCGATCACGGTCACGATCAGGCAGTGCGCTGGAAGGGATGCCAGAAGCGCCTCAACATGGCTCTCGGCAGGGCGACCGCGGATGCGCGCCGTCTGGGCCGCCTGCCACCCGGCGTTGAGCCGATCTGCCGAAGTGACAGCAAGAACGCCTACATCGCGCCGACCCTCGGCAATACGCGCTGCGGCGGCGATCGCCTCGGAGGCCACAACGCCCTGATAGGCGATCACGATCTCGCAGTTCGGCCCCGGCGGGCGCAGCCAGTAAGCGCCGTCAATCACGCCTTGCCTGATCGCCGCAAGAGGCCGCCGCGGCTGTTCAAGCGCGCGGGTCGACAAGCGAAGATAGACAGATCCGCCCCCGGCTTCGCGCTGCCAGTCAGCGCCTTCAGCCCTCTGACCGTCGCGCTGCATGTAGTCAAAGGCCCATTCCATGACGCAGGCCAGTTCGTCGGCGAAAGCAGGTTCGAAGCTGGCCAGCCCGTCCTGGCTCATGCCGATCAAGGGCGTTCCGACCGACTGATGCGCCCCACCCTCAGGCGCCAGCGACACGCCCGAGGGGGTGCCGACCACCATGAACCGTGCGTCCTGATAGCAGGCATAGTTCAGCGCATCGAGACCGCGCGCGATGAACGGATCATAAAGCGTACCGATGGGCAAAAGCCGTTCGCCAAAAAGTTCGTGGCTCAGGCCCGCCGCACCCAGCAGTAGAAACAGGTTCATCTCGGCGATGCCAAGTTCGATATGCTGCCCCTGTGGCGAGAAGTGCCATTTCTGCACCGACGGCACTTTTTCGGTGCGGAACGTGTCGTCCTGGTCTTCGGTCGCGAAAAGTCCACGACGGTTGACCCAGCCGCCAAGATTGGTCGAAACGGTCACGTCGGGCGAGGTCGTCACGATCCGATCAGCCAGCGGGCCATCGGACTTTGCGAGCGCGTCCAGTATTTTGCCAAAGGCAGCCTGCGTCGAGATCTCGGCGTCCGGGGGCGGCTCAAGCGCGGGAACCGGCACTTTCGCCGCGCTGAAACGACGCGTTCCGTTTGCAAAGAACGGCGCGCGTTTGAATAGTCCGGCGACATCGGATTCCGTTAGGTCAAGCCCCTCTGCCGGGTCCCATTCATGGCCTTCGCGGATGTTCATGACGGCGCGGAAGGCCTCCATCTGCGCCGTGGTCATCAGCCCGCCATGATTGTCCTTGTGCCCGGCAAGCGGGGTGCCGCGCCCCTTGATCGTATAGGCCACGAATGCCGTGGGCCGGTCGCTTGACGCGGCTGCGTTGAAGGAGTCGCGCAGGCTTTCCAGACAGTGCCCGCCAAGATTTTCCATCAGTTCGGCCAGTTCGCCATCGCTGCGACGCTCGATAAGCTGGCTTACCGGGCCCTGATCGCCGATCTCTTCCAGAAGGCGTTTGCGCCACGCTGCCCCACCTTGAAAAGTGAGCGCCGAATAAAGCGGGTTGGGGCAGGCATCGATCCAGTCGCGCAGACGCTCGCCCCCAGGCTCGTCAAAGGCGGCACGCTGCAGCGCGCCGTATTTCAACCGCACCACGTCCCAGCCGAAGGCGCCGAAGATTGCCTCGATCCGCCCGGAGAGACCTTCGCGCACCATGCCGTCAAGGCTCTGGCGGTTATAGTCTATGACCCACCAGCAGTTGCGCAGGCCATGTTTCCAGCCTTCCTGAAGGCATTCGTAGACATTGCCCTCGTCGAGTTCGGCGTCGCCTACAAGCGCGACCATCCGCCCCTTGGGCCCGTCCTTCCAGCCCTTGGAATGGATATACTGCTGGACCATCGAG
>JAUSPL010000244.1 GCA_030656535.1 Gemmobacter sp. | reverse complement strand
ACATGACCAGCGATCCGGCAGCGTCCAGCCCATAGGTTACCGGCAACAACAGCGCCACCGTCAGCGCGGGCCCGATGCCGGGCAATACACCCACCGCGGTGCCCAAGGTGACGCCGATCAGGGCGTACAGCAACATCATAGGCTCGAACGCGGTGCCAAGCCCTTGCAGTAGAAAACCGAAAGTATCCATGTCAGCCGCCGAAGATCAGGGTTTCAAGGGGGCCCGTAGGCAGATTCAACTGCAATATCCGGTCGAAAACGCCATAAATGACCACAGCAAGGACCAGCCCGGCGGGAATCGAGATATGGAACCTGCGTTCGCCAAAGGCAGCCGCAGCACTGGCAAACAAGATGGTCTGGGCCAATGCAAACCCGATGGTGTGGATGGATGCGACCAATGTGATCAACCCGCCCAACAGCCAAAGCAACGGCACCGGCTGTTGTTTCAAGCGGGGCTCGAACCCGCCACGCATCCCGTCAACCACGGTCCACCCCGCCAGCGCCACCAGAACCCACCCGATCAGCCGCGGCACATCGCCCGAGCCGACGCCGGAATATCCGGCCTTGGATGGAATCCGCCCGCCTTCCCAGATCAACACTGCGCCGATGACAGCAAGCGCAAGGGCGATAATGAACGCCGCCCGGTCGGGGCGGCGTCCTTTGTCAGGTGCAGGGATCATTTCACCAGTCCGACGTCCTTGAGGATCACGGTCGTGGCCTCGATCTCTTTTGCCAGTTGCGCGTCGAATGCGTCCCCGGCCAGATAGGTATCGGCCCAGCCCTTGTCGGCCAGCGCCTTTTGCCAGCCTGCCGATTTGGCCAGCTTTTCCATATCCGCCAGAACGGCGGCCTTTTGGTCTGCGCTCAGGCCCGGTGCTGCGGCGACCATGCGCCAGTTCTGCACCACGACGTCATAGCCGCTTTCTGCCAGTGTCGGGGCATCAACGTCGGGCAGACGCGCATCAGAAGACACCGCCAAAAGGCGCATCGTGCCGGCCTGAACCTGCGGCAGGAATTCGCCGAGGCCGGAAATGCCGGCGGTCACCTGATTGCCAAGGATGGCGGCCAAAGCTTCGCCACCGCCGGAAAATGCGATATAGTTGATCTTGGTCGGGTCGATCCCGGCAGCCTTGGCAAGCAACCCCACGGTGATGTGGTCCACCCCGCCAGCCGATCCTCCGGCCCAGCTGACCGCACCCGGGTCTGCGACCATCGCATCAACCAGGCCCTTGATGTCCTGGATAGGTGAGGCGGCGGGTACGACAATCGCGACGGCTTCGCCTGTCAACCGGGCGATGGGTGTGACGTCTGCCAGCGATACCGGCGAACCATTGGTCAAGATCGCGCCAACCATCACATAGCCGCCGACGATCAGTTGCGACGGATCGCCCTTGGCCGAGCCCACGAACTGCGCAAGACCCACCGTGCCGCCCGCGCCGGGGACGTTGGTAACCTGCACCGATTTCGAAATGCCTTCGTCTTGCAGCACGGCCTGCATCGTGCGGGCGGTGGAATCCCAGCCACCACCGGGCCCTGCGGGGGCCATGATGGTATAGTCGGCGGCAAGGGCCGGCACGGCCAGCGCAGCAAGGATCATGGCGCCCAGAACGGCGTGTTTCATTTTGGTTTCCTCCCTTGGCCCGAATCATCTCGGGGTCAATCTGTCGGTGACACCTCCTCGTGTCTCCTGATCCGAGCCGACCACATAAACCTGTCATTTACCTGACATGCACCACCACACCCATCGCAACCGCACCGGGTCTTGCGTCATTTCACCGGAGAACGGGCGCTACCGCCCAACCAAAGCCAATTGCATGAGTCCAGAGCCGCAGGGATGTTCGTTGCATGGCAGCCAAAACGGGTGGCGCGGCCAAGGCCGTTCAGGGTGTGGTGGTGGCTTTGGTCCAGCGCGCCAGCAGGCGGCGGCGCTTTGCCTGATCCAGATAGACCAAAAGCCCCGGACTCACGGCCACAGGGCGCAGTTGCGCGCCCAGCGCGGCCTGCATGGTGCGTGCGCTGTCGGCATCTACCACCTCCAGGCTGACCGCTGGCAGCCGCAGCTTGCGCGCGAGAAGTTCCTGCCCCTCGCGACTCATGAGAAACCCAAGGAAGGCCTGCCCCAGCGCGGGATTGCCTGCGGCGCGCGGAACCAGCGCCACGCGGGACACGACGACGGTATAGTCTTTCAGCAAGACCAACCCCAGATCAGGATGGGCGCGGGCCTGATCGGCGGCATAAGACCCCAGAATGTTGTAGCCGATCTTCAACCGCCCATCGGCCACATCGTCAATGATGTCCTGACTGGTGGCAAAGGTCTTCAACCCCACGCCCGCCATTGCAGACAGCAGGACCCAGATATCGGGAAAATGCTCTTCGTCGCGGGCCAGGAACAGATAGCCCAGCGCCGAGCGCGTGATGTCATAGGTTCCAACCAGCGGCCCGGCCGACACCCCCGCAGACCGCAGCCAATCCAGAAGCGCCAGCCGGGACTGCGGCGGACCTTTGGGAAAGCTGGGTTTGTGATAGACCAACACGGCGGGTTCAAAGGTCAATGCAAACGCGGTGTCTTGCCAGTTCGCCCAATCAGGCCAGCCATCCGCCACCGCCATCCGTATGGCGCGGGCATAGCCGTCATTGGCCAGTTTCATCTGAAGATCCATGCCCGATGAAAACACGAAATCCGCCGTTTGCCCCCGCGTGTCGGTTTCATGGCGCACCCGCGCCGTAATTGCGCCGGTCAGAAGGTCTTCGTACCGGACAGCAACATTCGGGTGATGGGTCTGGAATGCGGCGATCAGCGGCGCAGCCAGCCGTTCATCCAGCGAAGAATATATCCGAAGCTCTGCCCGCGCGTTCCCGGACGGCGGGGCGAACAAGAACACCTCGCCCGCAGCAGGCAGGCCACAGGTCAAGGTCATCAGCAAGAACGCCAGCAAGGGCGATGTGGATCGCATCATTATCACAGATTGCCCCAGCGCGGCACAGTTCACAACGGCGCAATTCCGCACTAGGCTTGCCCCGCGCGGGAGGAACCATGCGGATCATGCTTGTGGAGGACGACCTACCCCTGGCAGAGGCGCTGACCGCGCTTCTGGTCAATTCGGGCTATGCCGTGGACACCGTGCACGATGGCGCCTCGGCCGAGGCGCTGGCGGCCGTCGAGCGGTTCGATCTGGTGATTCTGGATCTGAATTTGCCCGAAATGGATGGGCTGGCGGTGTTGCGCGCGATGAGGGCGCGGTCGGACCATGCTGCGGTGATGATCCTGACAGCACGCAGCGCCCCCGAGGACAAGGTGCGCGGGTTGAACCTTGGGGCTGACGATTACATGGCCAAACCGTTTGATGTCGCCGAGTTCGAGGCAAGGGTGCGATCCCTGTTGCGCAGGCAGGCCGGTTTGCGGGCCGCGACGCTGGTTTTGGGTGACGTCACGCTTGACCTGATTTCGAGGCGGTTTCACACGGATGCGGGCACCATCGACTTGCCCGCCCGTGAACGCGCCTTGCTGGAACTGTTGTTCACGCGGGCGGGCAAGGTTGTCAGCAAGGATACCATTGTGCAGTCGCTGACGTCCCTGGATGACATGCTGTCGGACAATGCGATCGAACAATATGTGTCCCGCCTGCGCAGGCGGCTTGCGCCTCATGGGGTGGTGCTGCGGACCGCGCGCGGAATCGGGTATTACATCGACAAAAGCGCAGGGGGATGACGCCGTGACCCGCTGGTCGTTACGCCGCAGGTTGCTGGGCTGGCTTTTGGTGTCGACCGCGCTGCTGGGGTTGGTGGCCTTGGCGGATACATGGCGCGAGGCCCTGCGCACGTCGCAAAGCGTATCGGACAGGGTTCTGGCCGGGTCTGCGCTGGCGATTGCCGAACGCGTGTCGGTGGATATTTCCGGCGCTATAGAGGTCGACATCCCCTATTCCGCACTGGAAATGCTGACCTCCAGCGCCGAGGATCAGGTGTTTTACCGGATCGACGGGCCCGAGGGATTCCTGACCGGCTATGAAGGGCTGCCCTCTGTCCCGCGCGGGCCGGATGACATCGGTTTCCTGGATGCAAACTACCGCGATACCGCGATCCGTATCGCCACGCTGCACAGGCAAGTGTCCACCGGGGATGCGTCCTTGCCGTTCACGGTCACGGTTGCGGAATCGACCCGCAGCCGTGATGCGCTGACCCGCACGATACTGGTGCGCTCTGCGCTGCGGTTGTTGGGGCTGATCCTTGGGGCTGCGGCGATCGTGTGGGTGACGGTGACGCTGGCG
>JAUSPL010000234.1 GCA_030656535.1 Gemmobacter sp. | reverse complement strand
GGGTTTCTTTACCTGACGGACAGGTCCAAGGAGGTGATCATTTCCGGCGGCACGAACATCTACCTGCGCGAGGTCGAAGAGGCACTGTTGCGCCTTCCTGCGGTGTTCGAGGTGGCCGTCGTGGGCGAGCCAGAGGCCGAGTGGGGCGAACAGGTCGTGGCTTTTGTGGTGTTTGAACCCGGCCAGGCCGTCGCGATTGCCGAACTGGACCGCTGGTGCCGGGACAACATCGCAGTCTTCAGGCGGCCGAAACGCTATGTCCTGGTCGATGTGCTGCCCAAGAACCGCTACGGCAAGATCCTGAAAACCGATCTGCGGGTGCAGTTGACCGCTGGGGGATAATCCCGCCGCCGCAGAATAGCCCGCGTCAACAGTCGCAAAGTCAGATGGCGCGGGGCGTGTCAGATCTTGTCGCGGGGCGGTGTGGTGATGCCCTTGATTTCCGTCCGCAGGTAATCGGGCCCGAAATGGCGGCCAACTGCGTCATGCATTTCGCGGGCGATCGCAGGCATTATTGACTCGACCCGGTTCAGGGGCCCTGCCACGGTCACGGAATAGACCCGACCGGCCGCAGAGATTGGCAAGGCAACCCCGCCCAGATCCACGCTGTAGCTTGACGCGCTGCGAAACCAGCCCCGATGCAAGCCTGCCCGAATCTGGTCGTCCACGGCATCCACGCTCATCGGGGTGCCGCTGCCATAGTGTTCAAACACAACCTTGCGCAGCAAGGCTGCACGCTGGGCTTCGGGCCACTGGCTCAGGATCGCCTGACCCGAGGCGGTCGCGTGGATCGGGATGCGCTGGCCCACCTCGGCCGCATAGCGCACTCGGGCGGTGGACTGGATTGCCTCCAGAAACACCACATTGGTGCCGCCGCAGCGCCTACACAAACGGTTTCGCCCAGACGTTCGCCCAGGTCGCGCGCCAGCCGCAACAAGGATTCGGGCAATGGTTCGGCGGCCACAATGCTTTGTGCCAACGACAACCAACGTGGCGTCGGATAAAATCGGCCTCGGACTTCCGGCTCGAACAAGATGCCACGGGCGCTGAGCGTGGACAACAGGTTGAAGGCTGACGACCGGGGCCACCCAAAGTGTTGCGACACCTCTGCCAAGCTTGCGGGCTTTCCGCGCGCGTCAAAGAATTCGAGCAGATCAGGAACGTTGGCGACCTGTCTGACGAGGATATTAGGCCCTTTCGCTGATGTTCCATTGCGGGGTCTGCGGCGATCGAAATCAGTGCGGTTTGTCTATATATGAGAACATATGAGAACGACCCCATCAATCGCAACCGAGATCTTGTGTTGGCAACTGCCGGGTAAGTGACACTGGCGCGACAAATAGCTGATCTCTGCAGGTTCTTGCTTCGACAAAACGAAATAGGTCCATTTCATGCACAAGCAAGAACGTTATAGTTATATACAAGAACAGTCTGACTGGCGAAGAAAAGTGCGCGCGGAAAAGCGGCGTGCGACACGTTCAGGCCATGGTGCATTGCCATGGCTGACACGCCACGTGGGCCCCTTATGCGCATCGCGGGCTGCGGAGACCCGGGTGGATCTCGAGTTCGGGGGCGGTATGACGCTGGTTTTGCGCCACTATTTGGGACGAAACTTCCCATGGGTGCGGCAATCTGTACCTTTGGCGGGACGATCACCGCGACGGATATCGTGAACCTTGTATCGGTCGCGGGCATGTTGGAGTTGCGGTTCGTTGATGCCGGATCTCGGGCGGGGCATTCTGCAATTCCGGGGCGTCCAGCACCGGCGACGCTGGTTCTTGCGCTGTCAGAAGGGCTGGTTCCGAATGCCACCGTACAGGGAACCGGCTTGGCGTTGCTGGCGATGGATCTTTCGGTCAAGGCTCCAGTCCCGCAGGGTGATACAGTTCACGTCGACCTGCATGTGACCGAGCAGCGCGCGACGTCAAGGCTGGGGCGCGGACTGGTGCGGACCCGCAACGAGGTCGTCAATCAACGTGGTGAGGTGATGATGGTCGCCCCCCCCCACGACCGATGGCGGGCCCGTCGTAGCACGCTCTGGCCTGATCCGGAAACAACTGTCCATATCGCTGTACAATCAGGAGGTGCTAAATGTGGCGTCCCTTGGTTTTGTGCAAAATGGCGCATTTTTTCGGAAATCAGGTCGTAGGGCTTGCGCCGTCCGCACGAACATGATCCAAAATTGTGCATCATACGTCTACATAAGTGAACTACTCGGAGGCTTGCATCTAGATGGGACCGTTGGCCGGACCATAGGTAATCGACCTGACCGCAGTGGTGATGGGCCCCTATGCGACGCAGTTCCTGGGTGACTTTGGTGCGGACGTCATCAAGGTAGAGGCCCCCGCCGTCGATCTGGTCCGCTCTATCGGTCCGGCCCGCAACCCTGATATGGGGCCGATTTTTCTCAACTCGTACCGCTCCAAGCGGTCTATTTCGATCAACTTGAAATCACCCGAGGGCTTGGCGCTGTTGCTGCGGCTGTGCAAGGACGCCGATATTCTTGTCCATAACGTCCGTCCGGCGGCTATGGCGCGGCTTGGTCTGTCATATTCTGATGTCGCCGCCGTCAATCCCCGCATTATCTATGCCGGTCTTTTTGGCTATGGTCAGGACGGTCCTTACGCAGCGCGTCCTGCTTATGATGATCTGATCCAGGGTGGGGCAACCGTCGCTCATCTGTTTCAGGCTTCGGGCAGCGGTGAGCCGCGTTATATCCCGTCAGCCGTCGCCGACCGCGTGGTGGGATTGATGGCGGTTTCGGCCATTCTGGCGGCGGTGGTGTCGCGCAGCCAGACCGGGGCAGGCCAGCGGGTCGATGTGCCGATGTTCGAAACCATGGTCGGCTT
>JAUSPL010000231.1 GCA_030656535.1 Gemmobacter sp. | reverse complement strand
TTCGCAAACTGTACGGCCGTTGATGCGGGCGGTCATCGCCAGATTGTAAGGGTCGGGGATTTCATCTTTGGTCACGATCCACGGCCCGAGAATGTTGGAATTCTCAAAGCTCTTGCCCTTGGAGGGCCCAAGCCGCCCCTGCATTTCCTGAAACTGCTGATCCCGCGCCGACAGGTCATTGAAAATCGTATAACCAAAGATATGGTCGCGCGCCTTGGCGGCGGAGATGTTCTTGCCCTTGCGGCCGGTGACGATCCCGAACTCCAGTTCGTAATCCATCACCTTGCTGTAGCGTGGCCATGTGACGTGGGTATCAGGGCCGGCCACGGCAAGCCGGTTGGTGAAATAGTAGATCGGCATCTGGCGGTAGATGTCTGGCAGATCTGGCAGCGCTTTTGCCTCGATCCGGGCGATTTCGGCCGTATCTCCGTTTTTGCGCGCGTCCGCCAGCGCGCGGCCACGACCTGACCCCGACTGACGGATGTGTGTCTCAAAGCTCATGCCATCGCGCATCTGGCGCGGTTCGGGCAGCGGCGCAAGCAGTGCAGTCCCTGACAGGTCAGACTGGAACTCAGGCTCTTGGCCCAAGCGTTCGTACAGGGTGCGGGCGGCGTCCAGCCCGGCCTCGCCTGCGTCGATCAGCGCCAACATGGACCCGAACATCTGCAATCCGGCGCGGTCTGCCCGGGCAGCGCGCGTCAGATCGAACAGGCGGTCGGCCCCGGGATCGGCCGTGCCGATATGGGCGGCCTCTCCCGCCTTGAAAGTGGCCAGTTTCATCATTCCCTCCCCGTCATCATCGCTTGACACGATGCACATTCAGAAGGATTGTCGATAAAATAGCGCAGAGTCAACAGGACTAAGAACTCTGCATAATCTGGGAGGAGAACCATGAAACACGTTGTCATCGCCCTGACGGGCGGACTGATGCTTGCGCTGGCGACACCCGCACTGGCACAGAAGATACGGGTCGGTTGCACATCGTCTGCCGATTGCGGCACGGCGATGATCGCAGTCGATCAGGGCATATTCGCAAAGCTTGGACTGGATGTTGAGATGACGCGCATTGCGCTGAACTCGAACATCCCGCCGGCGCTGTTGTCGAATTCGCTGGAAATCGGCGGTCCGACGTCGTCGGTGTTCTTGCAGGCGGTTGACGGCGGGCTGGATCTGGTCGCGGTGGCCGGGGCTTCGGTCATGCATGAGGAAACGAACAAGGGGACGCTTATCGTCGTGCGCGATGGCGTGACGCTTGAAAAGGCGGAGGACTTTGTCGGGAAAAAGGTCGGCGTGCCGGGTTTTGGGGCTTACATCCACATCCTGTTCAACCGCTACCTGATGGCCGGTGGCGTTGATCCGGCCGACGTGAACATGGTGGAAACCTCGTTTCCGTCGATGCCGGACGTGATCCGCACGGGCGCGGTTGATGCCGTGGCTTCGGGCGGACCCACCGTGCAGCGCATCTTGTCGTCGGGCACCGGCCACGAAGGCCCACGCTTTGTCGCCGAACTGGGCGGTGACGCACCGATCATCTTTTACGCCGCAACCCGGCAATGGGCCGAAGCGAACCCCGACGCGGTAACGAAATTCCAGCAGGCTATCGCCGAAGCGGCCGCCCTGGCCGCGTCGGATCGTGAAGTGGTCATTGCGTCCGTGGCAAAGTTCACCGAACAGAACCCCGATCTGGTGCGCGCGACCGCGCCCTCGAAATATGTCGCCGAACTGACGCAGGATGGCCTTGCCTGGTGGCTTGATCTGATGAAAAAGCAGGGTCTTTTGCAGGGTGAAGTCGATCCGTCCAAACTGATCGTCGCTCAGCCCTGACAAGGGACCCCCTCGTGAGCGATCTGACAGATCAGACTGACCTGACTTTGGCGGAGCGCGCGGCGCTCCGTCTTCAACGCGAAATCCTTGCGGGGGTCTTTGCCCCCGGCGATCGGTTGGGTGTGGTCGAACTGGCGCGCCAATACGGCATGGGCACGACACCCGTCCGCGAGGGGCTGTCGCGGCTTTTGTCACAGGGTCTGATCGTGGCGACCGGCCGTCGCGGTTTTCGTGTGACGGAAATCAGCCGCGACGACCTGGCTGACCTGACGGCCCTGCGCGCGGTGATCGAGATCGAAGGCGCGCGGCTGTCGTTCCAGAAGGCCGGCGACACCTGGGAGGCCGAAATTCTTGGTGCGTTGCATCGGCTGCGCAACTATATCCGCCGCGCTGGTATTGCCGCGCTCGAGGGGAACCCGGACTACGACACCCTGCACAAGGGGTTTCATATGGCCCTGATCGGCGGGTGCGGGTCGCCGCGGCTGCTGGACACCGCCTCGACGCTCTATGATCAGGCCTACCGCTATCGACGGCTGATGATGCGCAAGCTTGTGGATATCGATGCGCTGATCTTGCACCACGAGGAACTGGCCGAGGTCGCGCTGGCCCGCGACCTGCCGCGCGCTGCGGTGCTGATCCGGGCCCATCTCGAAACAACGCTGCGCTTGGTCTACCCAAGCGAGCAGATTGACCAAAGGATGATCGATCCGTGACCGATGCCCCCAAATTCGCCTTTGCAGATGCCACGCTGGTGCTCGGGCAAAAAACGATCCTTCAGAACATCACGTTCGAGATCGCGGCAGGCGATTTTCTGTGCATTATCGGCGCTTCAGGATGTGGCAAAACCACCGCGCTGCGACTGGCGGCGGGGCTATATCAGCCCGGCTCGGGCGAAGTCCGGCTGGACGGCCGCACGATGACATCCCCCCGCCCCGATGTGGCCATCGTGTTTCAGGACTATGGCAAGGCCTTGCTGCCTTGGCGGACTGCGACGGGCAACATCTCGCTTGCGATGGAGGCGGGTGGCGTGCCCAAGGCCGAGCGCGGCGATCGCATTTCCGAATTGCTGACGCTGGT
>JAUSPL010000220.1 GCA_030656535.1 Gemmobacter sp. | reverse complement strand
CGGATCAGCCTGCCTGCGCGGCCACCTGCTCTTCGGCCTCGGCGGCCAGAGATTCAGTGCGCGCCGCGATTTCGGCAAGCAGTTCGGTCACTTCAATCGGAACGATCGGAACCTCGACCCGCTCGGCGGGCCGGCTTTCCAGACCTTCGATATGTTCCATCGCCACACGCAACTGATCTTCGATCCCCGCCAGCCGGTCTGCCAGCATCAGACCCGCCATCAACAGCATCTTGTTTTCAGGCAACCGGGCCGCCTGGGCCATCAGTGGTTCCGCCTCGGCGTTCAGCATTGCGGCGGCTGATATCAGGAACGGCTCTTCTCCGTGTTGGCAGGCAACCTGAAAGTTGCGTCCGCCGATCGTGACCTCAAGTTCAGGCATCGGGGGTCTCCTTGGCCAATATCGGGTCCAGTTGCGAAAGGATGTCGTCCATCTCGGCGATCTCGGCCATTCTTGACACCCGAAGCGCCTCGAGTTCTGACAGCATGGCCTTGTTGATCAGATGGGGGTCAGTGGTGCCTGCCTCGGCAGCCTCGCGCAGGGTGCGCACGGTTTCACGCAGTTGCACATTGGTCATGCGCATGCGCTGCAACTCGATACCTTGCGCGTCCAGTTGCGCAACCGTCGCGGCCAACCGCGCCTCCAGCGTGGCCACCGTCGCATCCTGACGTTCGCGGATGGCACGCACCCGTTCGGTCAGCTGCGCGTTGGCATCGCGCTCGGCCTCCAACGCCTCGGTCAGCTTGGCGGTCTGCGCGCTTGCGGCTTGTGCCTCAAAGCGCGCGGCGCGCAAATCGGCCGGGTCGATCGCCGGGACGGACGCTGCGGGCGGCGTCGGTGTCGCGCGGGGCACCTGGCCCAAGGCCTGGACCGCACGGCCCATCCGTTCCAGCGCCTGAGCGATCCGTTGCTCCAGATCCAGAAGTTCTTTCATGTTTTGGTCCTGCTCTCCTGAACTTTCTCGTTTTGCCCCCTGGTTCGCAGCCTTGCGGCTTCGGACCCGAATCGCCCGGACGGGGGGGTTTGGCATGCAGAATAGACCGATATTGAACCGGATGTCCCGTCATGGGCTGCAATTCCCGGCCCCAAGCGGGCTTGCACCGCTTGAACTTGCGCCCGAGGCTGGTATCACGGCGCCAGACTCCGGGCACACCCGGCCCCACCAATAAGGACTCGCCCCGTGGACATTACGACCCTGCGCGCAACCCATCCTGACCACTGGAACAAGGCCACCGCCATCCGTGCGCTGGCGATGGATGCGGTGCAAGCCGCGAACTCCGGTCATCCGGGCATGCCGATGGGTATGGCCGATGTGGCAACTGTACTGTTCCAGAACCACCTGAAATTCGACGCAAGCGCCCCACGCTGGGCCGACCGCGACCGGTTCATCCTGTCGGCGGGGCACGGGTCGATGCTGATCTATGCGCTGTTGCATCTGTCAGGCTATGCCGATGTCACGCTGGACCAGATCCGCAACTTCCGCCAATGGGGCGCGATCACCGCAGGGCACCCGGAATACGGTCATGTATCGGGCGTGGAAACAACCACGGGCCCGCTGGGTCAGGGGCTTGCCAACGCGGTCGGGTTTGCCATTGCCGAGGAATCGTTGCGCGCCCGGTTCGGTGCAAAGACCGTGGACCACCGCACCTGGGTCATCGCCGGCGACGGCTGCCTGATGGAGGGTATCAGCCAAGAGGCGATCGGCCTTGCCGGCATGCAAAAGCTGTCACGGCTGATCGTACTGTGGGACAACAATGACATCTCGATCGATGGCAAGATCTCCTTGTCGGACGCCACCGATCAGCGTGCCCGCTTTGCGGCATCGGGCTGGAAGGTGCTGTCGTGCGACGGCCATGATCCTGCCGACATCGACCGCGCCCTGACCGAGGCCAAGAAGTCCGACCGCCCGGTGCTGGTCGATTGCAAGACCCACATCGGCTATGGCTCCAAGAAGCAAGACAGCGCGTCCGCCCACGGATCGCCGCTTGGCGATGCCGAAATCGCCGCGACCAAGGCCGTCTATGGCTGGGATCATGGTCCGTTCGTCATCCCCGCCGACATCAAGGCCGCATGGGAGGCCATCGGCCAGCGCGGAGCCTCGGTGCGGGCTGACTGGGAGGCCCGCTTTGCCGCCCTGCCCGCAGCCCGTCAGGCAGAATTCACCCGCGTGATGTCGGGCGAGACGCCAAAAAGACTGCTGGCCACCATTCGCGCCTACAAACGTGACCTGACCGAGAAACAGCCAAAGGTCGCCACGCGCAAGGCATCGGAAATGGCGCTGGCCGTCATCAACCCGGTGATGCCCGAAACCATCGGCGGATCGGCCGATCTGTCGGGGTCGAACCTGACGAAAACCAGCGATATGACGGTGTTCAACGCCGACAACCGCAAGGGACGCTATATTCACTATGGCATCCGCGAACACGGCATGGCGGCGGCGATGAACGGCATGGCGTTGCACGGCGGCATCCGCGCTTATGGCGGCACCTTCATGTGCTTTACCGACTATGCGCGCGGGGCGATGCGGCTTTCGGCACTGATGGGGGTTCCGGTGGTCTATGTGATGACCCACGATTCCATCGGTCTGGGCGAGGACGGCCCGACACACCAGCCGGTTGAGCATCTGGCGATCTGCCGCGCCACCCCCAACACCCTGACCTTCCGCCCCGCCGATGCGGTGGAAACGCTGGAAGCCTGGGAAATCGCGCTGACCGAAACCAACCGCCCGTCGATCCTGGCCCTGTCGCGCCAGAACCTGCCGACCCTGCGGACCGAGTTCACCGCCAGGAACCTGACCGCGCAGGGCGGTTATGTGCTGGCCGAGGCGACCGGAAAACGGCAGGCGATCCTGATGGCCACCGGGTCCGAGGTCGAAATCGCGATGGCCGCGCGCGCCTTGCTGGAGGCTGAAGGCATCGGCACCCGCGTGGTGTCCATGCCCTGCATGGAGCTGTTCTCCGCTCAGCCTGAGTCCTATCGCCGCAAGGTGCTGCCCCCCGGTCCGGTCCGCGTCGCGATCGAGGCCGCCATCCGCCAGCCGTGGGACCGCTTCTTGCTGGGCGAACGCGGCCGCGACGGCAAGGCCGATTTCATCGGCATGACCGGCTTTGGCGCCTCTGCCCCCGCCGAACGCCTCTACGCCGAGTTCGGCATCACCGCCGAGGCCGCGGCGGCATCGGTCAAGGCGATGCTGTAAGGTATTGCCGTCTAGCCCAAACTGAATGTGGGCCTTCCGAAAGGAAGGCCCACATCCTATTCTAGCAGCTTTGGTTCTAACAGAGATTTAGGTGAATCGACTGATGAAGCCTTGCTCAACAAATCACCGCAGAACTCATATATTGAGCGGTAAGGTCAGGTTACTTGAAAACGGTCGGTTCAGGAGAACCGCTAGGGGTTGCAGGCTTGGGAGCGACTGGCGTCGGTTTCTGGAATTGAATACCACAATTCTTACGGATGCTTTCTTGCTCGATCGCATCCATTTCACCTTTCAGACGCGCCACTTCTGCCGAAGTCTCAGAACCGCCCTTGATAAAGAACAACGCTGGCCAGAACAGTACCAACCCGACGGCCGTTGCCGTAGCATCGTTGCTTGCCTTTTTATCTTGTGCACCCATGGCTTGCGCAGCACGACCCGAAAGACGCTGGGCTTCGGCTTGAAGCTGCTTGCACGATAGGCTTTGATATTGCAGAGGAGACACATAGCTTGCCGAAATATCGGCACTTTTCTCAGCGCATCCGCCCAACATAGTCATAAGGACCAAAGCCCCACTTACTAACTTCATCTGTCTTTCCTCTTGTTCCACACTTGATCACAACTTAAAATCAGGCAATCACGATCTTGTTACCAAATGGGAAATATTGAGTAAAGACTACAATCGAAATATCAGAACACTTGGCAGAATTAGATAGATTGCCTTTCATCTGCGAC
>JAUSPL010000218.1 GCA_030656535.1 Gemmobacter sp. | reverse complement strand
CGCCAGGTCGGGGGTGCCGTTCTGATGGGCATCGGCGGCGTTGTGGCGATGGGCTGCTCGGTTGGTCAGGGCGTCACAGCGGTTGCGGCGCTTGCCTGGTCGGGCCCGGTGACCCTGGCCGCTATCGTGGTGGGAGCGCTTTTTGGATTGCGCCAACTTATCGCAGGCTATCAACCCGATTGAGGATGGGCGCAAGACAGACTGTTTCGCCCTGTCGGTGCCGGATGACAGCACCACCCCGAAATTGCCGCGCACGGATTCTGTCGCCAACACAGGGGTGGTTCAAACTGCGGGCTTGCAGTTCCTCCCTTTCGATCGAATGCGGCAACCCTGAGCCACCGCACGAGGGCAGCATGCTGCCGTCGCGCATCCGCGATCTGATCTGACGAAACCGCGATCGAAAAGCCATCCGGCCGACGTCATCATCGCCCGTCATACGAGACCACGCCAATCTGCTCACCGACACGCCTTGCAGAGCGCGACAGCAGCCCCAACAGAATGCCTACGTCGAGCGCCATAACCGCACAGTCCGGCATGAATGGCTGGACCAATACATCATCGAAAGCATTGAGGACGCCCAAGATCAGGCCACGCAATGGCTATGGACTTACAATAACCACCGCCCCAACATGGGCATCGGCGGCATCACACCTGCCATGAAACTGTTCCCGAAGGGGGCAACGTCAGAAGCGACAAAATGGCCGCGTAAGTTCTACCAATGCACCCCGCCAAAAACGGGGGGATTACCCTTCCTGCTTTAGGCGGCGCCTTTGGTCTTCAGAGACCTGGTTCGGCTCTTGTCACGGGGGCGGCGTTTCACGCCTCACAAGGCTTCTGGAGCAATCGCGCAGACTCAAACAAAAGTCATTCAGCCATGTAAAGGTGGTCCTCACCGGCACGTTCATAGTGACGCTGCGGTGGCTGGTAGTCCGGGGACCGTGTGGGATTTTTCAACTCAGTGACCTCCAAATGATCCCGGATATGCCTGCGGGCAGGATCCGCAACGGGCACAGCACGCAGAAGCCGCTGCGTGTAGGAGTGCATCGGGTTGTTGAACACAGCCTCACGGGATCCGATTTCGACAATCTCACCCAGATACATCACGGCGACACGGTGGCTGACCCGCTCGACCACGGCCATGTCATGGGAGATGAACAGGAACGAGATGCCCAGACTGTCCTGCAAGTCGAGCATCAAGTTGATCACCTGAGCTTTCACAGAGACATCCAGCGCCGAAACGGCTTCATCGGCGACGATCAGTTTGGGCTCAAGCGCGAGCGCTCTGGCGATACAGATCCGCTGGCGCTGGCCACCGGAGAATTCATGCGGATACCGTTCGACGGAAGCTGGATCGAGACCCACCCGTTCCATCAGTGCGGCAACGCGGTCTTTGGCCTCGAAAGAGCTCGCGATCCGGTTCACCAAAAGCGGCTCTGCGATTGAGTCACCGACATTGCGTCGTGGATTCAAACTGGAGAAAGGATCTTGAAAAATCATCTGCATGTGTCTGCGATGTTCGCGCAGCGCTTTGTCGTCCAGCGCCATGATATCAACGCCGTCCAAGCTGATTTTCCCAGCTTGCGGTGTGATCATCCGCAAGACGGAGCGTCCAGTTGTCGACTTGCCGCAACCAGACTCACCGACCAGAGACAGCGTCTCACGCTCATTGATGTCGAAGGAGACGTTCTCAACGGCATGCACCCGCCCCACCACGCGGCCAAAGAAACCTTTGGTGAGATCAAACCGCGTCGTCAGCCCCTTGACCTGAAGCAATGGTTTGCGCATTCGCGCGCCAATAACCGGGGCGTCAGACGCCTCAATCGGCAACCCAGTCTCACGGTCAATGACTGGGAAGCGCACCGGTTCTGACTTACCCTCCATCGCGCCAAGTCGTGGTACGGCGGAGAGAAGTGCGCGCGTGTAAGGCTCCCGCGGATCGGTAAAGATCTGCTCGGTCGTGCCTTTCTCGACAATATCCCCACGGTTCATGACAATCGTCCGATCAGAAATCTCGGCAACAACGCCCATGTCATGCGTGATGAACAGAACCGCCATCCCCTCTTCCGACTGCAACTCTCTGATCAGATCGAGAATTTGCGCCTGAATGGTGACATCGAGCGCTGTGGTGGGTTCATCCGCGATCAGGAGCTTGGGTGAGCAGGCCAGAGCGATCGCGATCATGATCCGCTGGCGCATCCCACCCGACAGGGAATGTGGGTAGGTGTGGAACCTGCCTTTTGCATCAGGGATCCGAACCCGATCAAGAAGGCGCAGGGCTTCGGCGTAGGCTGCTTTCTCCGAGAGGCCTTTGTGAATGATCAAGCTTTCGGTGATCTGTGCCCCGCAGGTCATGACCGGGTTCAACGAAGTCATCGGCTCTTGGAACACCATCGAGACATCACGGCCGCGCATGTCGCGCAGGCGTTCCTTATCCAAGGTTGTCAGTTCCAGCCCGTCGAGTTGAATGCTTCCTGAAATTCTTGTCGTGGCGGGCGGCAACAGACCCAGAATCGACATGGCGGTTACGCTTTTGCCGGAGCCGGACTCTCCGACCAAGGACACGGTTTCACCTGCGTGGACATCAAAAGACACCCCGTGCACAACCCGAGTCCATTTTCGGTCGGACCGGAATGAGATTTCCAATTCTTCGACGGCGAGTAGAGGTTTGGTCGTCATTATTGGTCTGCCCGCGGGTCAAGCGCGTCACGCAGCCCGTCTCCAAGAAAGTTGAACGAGGTCACGGCCAGCGTGATCGCAATACCCGGAATGATGGCCAACCAAGGCGCACTCGTCAGGTATGTCTGGGCATTGTTCAGCATGTTGCCCCAACTGGGGGTCGGTGGCTGAATGCCGAACCCAAGGAAGCTGATGTAGCTCTCCGCGAGGATGGCATTGGCCACGTTGAGGGTCGCGGCGACGATAATCGGTGCAATGGCGTTGGGCAGGATTTCTCGCGTCATGATACGGGATTTACCGGCACCGTAGGCGAGAGCGGCGATCGCGTAGTCGCGACTTTTGAGAGAGCGCGTCTGCGCCTCAACCACCCTCGCGACTTCCATCCAGGAGGTCGCAGCAATCAACAGCACGATACCTGGTATGGTTGGCGATGTCAGGGCGGAGATCGCCAGGATCAAGAATATCGACGGAAAACAGAGCATCGCATCAACAAACCGCATCAGGCTAGCCCCAACCACACCCCCGTAAAACCCTGCAACCAGCCCCACACACACCCCGATCACCATGCTGACGACCATGGCCGAAAAACCAATCGAGAGTGAGATCCGGCCCGCTACGAGCAAGCGCGCGAGCGTATCCCGACCTATCGGGTCTGTACCAAACAGATGATCGACCTGTTGAAATGGAGGAAGGTGCCGCGCCGCCATATTGATGTAGGTTTCGGAAAACGGCAAAAGCCATGGCAAGACGATGCACGCCAATGTCAGCAGCAGGATCATGACGACGCCAAAAACCGCCAGCCGGTTTGACATGAACCGCCGAACCGTCTGGCGTTTCCAGAAACCACGGTTTCGGGGAGTGTCGAGAGATACCACGGTCATCAGGAGTTCCTCGAGATGCGCGGATCGGCGACGCTGTAGAGGATATCCGCGAGAAGGCTCGCAAGTAACACGAGTACGGCAGAAAACATCAACACTCCCATGACGACCGGGTAGTCGCGATAACTGATGGAATCCAGGAAGAGCCGCCCCATGCCTGGCCAGGTAAAGACCGTCTCTGTCACCAAGGCACCCGAGAGCAGACTGGGGATTTGGATACCTGCAATGGTGATCATCGGGAGCAAGGCGTTGCGCATCGCATGACGCGTGATAATCCGGAACTCACTTACACCCTTCGCTCGCGCCGTGCGGATATAATCTTGATTGATCACGTCCAGCATCGAGGAACGCATGTAGCGGCTCCAGATCGCCGTGGACACCAAGCCCAGAACGAGGCTCGGGCCAATCAAGTGATGGATCCGGTTCCAGAACGACCCGTCACCGATAGTGTACCGGTTCCCGGAGGGTAACCATCCGAGACCGACCGAGAAGACATAGATGATCACCAAACCGAACCAGAACGTCGGTATGGAGAGGGCGATCATCGCCCCCACCGTTGCAAGGCTGTCAAACAGGGAATAGCGGCGGATGGCCCCGAGCGTACCGATGGCAACACCGAGAAACACGGCAATCAACGTCGCTGACAGCATCAACTCTAAAGTGGCACCAAGATGCGACGCGATGATGTGTAGGACCGGTTGACGGTCTCGATAAGAAATCCCCCAGTCTCCTTGCACCATACGCCAGAGCCACTCCCCATATTGGACTGGCAATGGTCGATTGAGACCAAGACTTTCAGCCACACGGTCGAGATCAGCCTGTGTCATCGACCCATCCGACGCGTATTGCGACATTGGCCCACCAGGAGCCAGATGAAGAATGGCGAAGCCAATCATCGAAACGATGATCAGCATCACCAAAGCCTGGCCAAGACGGCGAAGCAGAAAAGTTGCCAAAGTTTGCCCCTTTACTCGGTTTGCAGACCAGTCAGCCTGCCCAGAACCAATTTTTCATGTTCCAGGCATTCTGCCGCTGATTGATGTTGGGTGTAAAACCCGCAAGATTGGATTTCGTCCCTTCGATTGGCGCATATTGCCAGATCGGAAGGATCGGCAGCTCTTCACGGACGATTTCCTGCAACCGGTAATAGATCTCACGGCGGCGCTCTTGATCGAAGCTGGTCTGCCCTTCTATCATCAGGGCATCCGCCTCAGCA